>NC_021169.1:1800000-2076931 GCF_000385565.1 Archaeoglobus sulfaticallidus PM70-1
GCTTCGGCTCCCGCATATCGACGGTTTCGGGTCACAGGGGACGCCGAACCCCCCAGCCTATCCCACCGTATATCTCTCTCCGACAGGTATATTAAGCTTTTGCGATAAAATCTGAGATATGAAGGAAACTCTTGGAAAGATAATCTCAAACAACAACATGGTCAGAATTCTTAAAATTTTGAACAAGAAGGATAGCTCAATCAGAGCAATATCCAAGCACCTGAGAGTTCCGGAAAATATTGCAAAGTCCCTGATTAAGGATCTGGAGGCTGACGGAATTTTGTCAATTAATGGGGATAATGTCTCCATAACGGAATACGGGAAAGAAATCTCTCAGGAACTGACAAGAATGGGTGTGAGATAGGTAGAAAATGATGCTGAAGGAGTACGAGGAAAGAGGAGACAAGGTTTTTTTGTTGAGGGGAATAGTTGAGGTTAGAATACCCATCAAAGCTTATGAGCGATTGATAAAGAGAAAAGATAAGGAGTACATAATCTCTTTTGGTGAGCCAAGAAAGGTTTTGAACCACATCACAAAAAGAGAACTCGTTTTTGTTACGAAAGAGAGTGGAATTCCTCTTTTGGGAAGTTCAAGCTTTGGCTTGATCGACAGGGGTACAAATTTAATTCAGGTAAGGCCCATCACCGGATGCAATCTGAGATGTATCTTCTGCAGCGTTGATGAAGGAAAGAAGAGTAAAACCAGAGCTACGGACTACATTGTGGATCCGGACTATCTGGTGGAGGTGCTGAAGCAGGTTGTTGAGTTCAAGGGGGAAGGAGTTGAAGTGCACATCGATGGTCAGGGTGAACCTCTGCTCTATCCATATATGGAAGATCTACTATCGAAGATCTCAAAGATAAAGGGTGTTAGCATAATATCAATGCAAACCAACGGAATCCTGCTTAATGAGAGCAAGATATCTGCCCTCGAGGAATATGTAACGAGGTTCAACCTCTCATTAAGCTCCCTCGACAGAGATACCGCAAGCAGGCTGTCAGGCATCAAGTATCCTGTAGAGAGGGTGACGAGAAACGCCGAGATGATTGCAAACAGCAAGGCAGACCTCCTGATAGCCCCGGTATGGGTTCCGGGGATCAATGATAGAGATATCGAGAAGATCATAGAGTTCGCGCTGGAGATAAATGCGGGCAAGAGATTTCCACCTCTCGGAATCCAGAAGTACATACCATACAAGTACGGAAGGAAGCTGAAGAAAGTCATGACCTTTAAGGAGTTCTACGACAGGCTCAGGAAGTGGGAAGAAGAATATGGTGTAAAGCTGATACTCAAGCCAGAAGATTTTGGAATGGATAAGAGAAGCAGAATCCCGCATCCGATAAAAAAGGGAGAGATGCACTCTGGCAGAATTGTTGCCAATGGGAGGCTGTTTGGTGAAAGGATGGTTGCGGTCAGGGACAGGGTTGTAACCATCAGATGCGACAAAAGAGTTGGCGATCATGTTAAATTCAGAATAACTGCGGATAAGGACGGCATATTCTATGGAGAGGTCGTTTGAATGAGACTAACCACCACCGTCAGATACTTTAAAGTAAAAATAATTCGAGAACATCCAATCTAGGGAAAATTTCATATAATAACAACCGTACAGTTGCCACGATGAAAAGAGTACTGATTACATTCCTCATAGCACTTATACTGATGCTCATCGGGTCGTATAATGCTCTGCTCATGCTGCCCGAATCACCAACGCCTCAACTATCAAACAACTACAGAATAATATTCTTCCATCTGCCCTCTGCGATAACTTCATTCATCGCATTCACAACAACGCTGATTTTCTCGATTATCTATCTGACTAAAAACGATATCAGGTACGATATTTATGCAGTGACATCCGCAAAGGCAGGAATATTTCTAATAACATCCGCACTCATCAGCGGATCCGTATGGGCGAAGGTAGCATGGAACTCATACTGGAACTGGGATCCAAGAGAAACCGCTGTGCTGATACTGTGGTTCGTCTATGCAGGATACTTCGCACTGAGGAGTTCAATTGATGACATTGAAGCTAAAGCGAGGAACTCAGCAGTTCTCGCGATCTTTGGATATGCCACAGTTCCCCTGTCTTATTTATCATCAAAAATAGGATTTTCGCTACATCCCACCACAAGCGAACTCAGAATCGGTATAAATGTTGGGATGACCCTCACCATAATGCTTCTCGGATTCATACTTATGTATATAGCCTACATGTTCATTGAGAGTAAAGCAGAAAGGATGAATTTTGAATCTACGGGAGGTGAAAGCTTTGAATGACTTCACAAGCGTTTTTATAGCCGTTGTGGTTGTTATGGTCTCATGGCTGATACTGTTCTCTTTAACATACATGAAGCTGAAAAAATTGGAGAAACTAATTGAATCCAAAGCTGAGAATTAAAGGATTATCTCTATCCCCAGTTTTTCTGCAAGCTCCTTGTATCTATTTCTGATCGTTACCTCAGTAACTCCAGCAACCTCGGCAACCTCTCTCTGAGTTCTCCTTTCTCCACCAAGAATTGATGCGATGTATATGGCTGCAGCGGCTACTCCAGTTGGACCCCTTCCCGATGTAAGCTCTTTCTCTTCCGCCTTCTTGATTATCTCAATTGCTTTCTTCTGAATGTCTCCGCTAAGATTTAACGCTGCACAGAATCTCGGGACATAGTCTGTGGGGCTTGTCGGCATCAGCTTCAACCCAAGCTCTCTTGCTATGAACCTGTATGTCCTGCCTATCTCCTTCCTGTCAACTCTCGAGTATGTTGCTATCTCGTCGAGCGTTCTTGGCACTCCTGCCTGTCTGCATGCAGCGTAGAGTGCTGCGGCAACAACACCTTCTATGCTCCTGCCCCTTATCAGGTTCTTATCAACAGCCTTCCTGTAAACAACAGCAGCCGTCTCCCTAACTGGCTTCGGCAAGCCGAGAGCAGAAGCCATTCTGTCAAGCTCGCTCAATGCAAAAGCCAGATTTCTCTCCGTAGCGTTGCTGATCCTTATTCTCCTCTGCCACTTTCTTAGCCTGAAAAGCTGTGCCCTGTTTCTGACTGATATGGATTTACCATAGAAATCTTTGTTGCTCCAGTCAATTATCGTCGACAAACCTTTATCGTGGATAGTGTATGTTACTGGGGCTCCTACCCTACTCCTTCTCTCTTTCTGCTCGCTATCAAATGCTCTCCATTCTGGACCGGCATCAATGTAAGTATCGTCAATAACAAGTCCGCAATCCTGACAGATGAATTCTCCCCTTCTGTAATCTCGGATCAATCTCGGGCTGCCACACTCAGGGCAGATGTCGAGACTCTCCTCCCTCTCAATTTCTTTCCTTTCTACTTCTTTTTCTAGCTCTTTCCTTTCTACTTCTTTTACCTTTTCTATTTCTGCCATTATCCTCACCTTTAACAAATAACATTTCATCTGCTAATTTTTCCAGATTTAGACCCTTTTTGGGTTTTATCAGCAGGAACGGGGATTTGACCGGACCTATTATGTCATAAACTCTACCAACGATTTCGAGTTTTCTTGTAACCAGCTGTGATCCAATTTTTGGAAGCTTGTTGGGGTTCGCCTTAACCACGACGAACCTCTTTGTGACATGGCTGACCTTTCCAGCTTCTTTCAGCATAATCCCCCTCAATTTAAGATTTGCGAAAACTTTTTATCTTCTGTAATCTAATATTTAAGCTTTTCTCATTAATAAACTTTTCTGTTAACAGTGTGTTTGAAAATAGATTAAAATGACGGGGTAGTGACTTTCAGATCAAAACTGAACTTAAACAATCAATTATTTTAAATTCCTATAGCTGTCTGGGTAGTTTTTGAGATCGAAGTTCGAGAAAATGTACGGATTATTCACTCATGAGTTCGCTGATGTCCACGCCATGTGTTTCTTTAACGACATTCAGCACAACCATGGTGTATGTTTTGACAACATGCTCCATTCCGGCAACCTTTTTGACGAATCTGTTGAGTGATTCCCTATCCATGAATTTCGCTACCAGAATCATGTCGAATTCGCCGGTTACATCATAAACTGCAGTCACATGTGGTTCTTTTGCAATTTCTTCCTCTATCGCTACAAGATAGCCACCCTCTGCAGTTACACCTATGACCGCTATAATGTTGAATCCAAGCTTTGAGTGGTCTATTACCGGGATGAACTTCTTTATTATGCCCATTCGCTTTAACTTATTAATCCTGTTGTAAACTGTCCCCTCCGCAACTCCAAGTTTTTCAGCAATCTCTCTGAGACTTTTTCTCGCGTCTTCCTGCAACTCTATCAGGATCTTTATATCCGTATCATCGAGTTTCTCGGCCATAACCTATCCCCTTTATTACAATTTTTTAATTTTAGTGGCCTAACCTAACCAAATATTGCCTAGATAAATGTACAAAATTAAAAATATTTAATATTTGTGCAGATTTCTCAAAAAATTGAAATTTTTTTCCGAAGTGACTATTCAACTACTTCGGCAAAACAGTACTTGTTCAGTACTTTTGTTATCCTAACGGTTACTTCCTGATCAACCTCAACATTTGGCACGAACACAACATATCCGCTGATTCTTGCAATTCCGTCTCCCTTCTCACCGATCGCTTCAACGGTTACGGTTCTAATATCGCCAACATTTACTGGCGGATTTCTTTCCATTCCAAACTCAAATTTATTCAAACAAATTCCCTCCAATTTTCTGGTTCGTAAAAGTCTATTCTCAGATTATTTAAATGTTTCCCTCAACATCTGGCGATTTAGGCCGAAAAATTATAAAATTAGGCTCAAACAGACTGAATCGCAGGGTTTATGGGAAAAATATTTCTACTTAGCTACAGAATCCAACTCAGATGGACATTCCAAGGATCGTCATAGCCGGGATAAAGAGCAAGGTCGGAAAAACGATGATTTCAATTGGGCTTATGAGGGCTTTAACAAACAGAGGTTACAAAGTCCAGCCATTCAAAGTTGGTCCGGATTTTATAGACCCTGGCTTTCACAACATAGCTACAGGCAGAAAATCGAGAAACATCGACAGTTTCATGATGGATTCTTACAGCATAATTGAGACCTTTGAAAGGAACTGTAAAGGTGCTGACATTGCGATAATCGAGGGAAAAACCGGATTGTTTGATTCCCATGATGCCATAGATGAACGTGGCAGTACAGCTCATATCGCCAAAATTCTGAGAAGTCCTGTTATACTCGTTGCAGATGTTGAAAGGATGTCAAGAACAGCTGCTGCGATGATATACGGATACAAAGAATTCGATAAGTATGTCAATATCGAAGGAGTCATACTGAACAGAATAGGAAATCCTAGACACCTGAAAAGAGTTGTTCTGGCAGTAGAAAAGCTTTCAGGAGTTAGAGTTATCGGAGCAATTCCAAGAGAGAACATCGACATGCCATACAGACATCTCGGCTTAATCCCAGCTCATGAAAGGCAGGAGTACGAGATGCTCTTTGACAGACTTGCTGATATCGTGGAAAAGAATGTCGATGTGGATAGGATTATCGAGATCAGCTGTAATGCTGAAAGCCTGGAAGATGTGAAGCCAAACCCACTTTTCATTCCAGCGGAAAAAAGAGTCGGAGTGGCTGGAGTAATCCAAGATAAGCCCTTTTCATTTTACTATGAGGATAACCTTGATGCTCTCAGTGCCAGAGGTATTGAGCTGAAATATATAGATTCTCTGAACGACAAAAAGCTTCCAGAAATCGATTTCCTGTATATCGGTGGTGGTTTTCCTGAAGTCTTTGTGGAAGAGCTTGAAAAAAATGATTCGCTCAGGAAAGATATTTACGAGTTTTGTGATGACAACAATCCAGTCTATGCAGAGTGCGGGGGGCTGATGTACTTGGGAGAAAGCATAATAACAGATGGAGAATACGAAATGGTTGGTTTTCTAACTTTCAAAACAGAAATGAACAGAAAATTCCATGCTCTCGGCTATACTGTTTGTGAGGTAGCAAAAGATACTTTTGCTTTTGATCGTGGAGATCAGATAAAGGGACACGAATTCCATTACTCCAGGGTTATACCTTCAAGGAAGCTGGATTTCGCATTTAAAGTCCTGAGGGGTAAGGGGATAAACGGTGAGTTTGATGGTGTAATCAAAAAATCCACCCTTGCCTGTTACCAACATTTGAATGTTCTGAGCTATCCGAAATTCGTGTTTAAAATTGCATCTGCTATAAAAACCAAAAACACTGTATTTTAAAAACATTTTTGATCTCTAACTGATTATCCTCTACAGCTTCAGTTTTTGATATGGAGTATCAATTCAATCTTATATAAAATTTATTATTCTCCATTTTGATAACGAAGTGGAAAATTAAGGAAAAAGTTATTTAACTTTTCTCCACCCAATCAATTAGCCATGAAGCACCTCGTGTCGATATCCGATTTGAGCAGGGAGGAAATTGAGAAAATCCTCGATCTCGCTGACAGGTTAAAATCGGAGAGATACAAGGGGATTGTTGCGGATTACTTGAAGAACAAAAGCCTGGCTATGATCTTTGAGCTTCCATCAACAAGGACAAGGGTCTCTTTTGAAGTAGCAATGTCAGATATGGGTGGACATGCATTATACCTGAACTGGAATGATCTACAGCTTGGAAGAGGAGAACCGATAAAGGATACCGCAAGGGTTCTCTCGAGATACGTTCATGCAATCATGATAAGAGCGAGAAACCATAAAATTATCGAGGAGCTTGCAAGGCATTCTTCCGTACCTGTGATAAATGGTCTGAGTAATCTTGAGCATCCATGTCAGATTCTGGCAGATTTAATGACGATCAGAGAGTATAAGAGATCTCTCAGCAAAATAAAGCTCGTATGGGTTGGAGACGGAAACAACGTGTGCAACTCTCTGATCCTTGCATCGGCGATAATGGGCATAAAGATGGTCTATTCCACACCAGCAGGATACGAACCAGATCAGAGCATCCTTGAGAAGGCTCTCGAACTCGGAGGAAGTATCGAGTATGTCAGAGAGCCTGAAGAGGCTGTTAAGGATGCAGATGTTATATACACGGATGTCTGGGCATCCATGGGTCAGGAAGCTGAGAGAGAAAAGAGACTTAAGGTTTTTGCCGACTATCAGGTAAACACCAACCTGCTGAGCTATGCGAACGAGGATGTCATCGTCTTGCACTGCCTGCCAGCTCACAGGGGTGAGGAGATAACGGATGAGGTTATCGAGAGCTCAAATTCTGTCGTCTATGATCAGGCGGAGAATAGACTGCATGCTCAGAAGGCAATACTTTTAACCCTGATATCTGAAAAATTTTAGATGGGTATGAGCATGGAGAAAGTTGAAAAGAGGATAGTGGAATTCATAAGAGACTATGTTAGATCCGCAAATGCCGAAGGGGTTGTTCTCGGAGTTAGCGGTGGAGTTGACAGTGCCTGTGTGGCTTTTCTCTGCTCTAAAGCGCTGGGTGGAGAGAATGTTCTCGGATTGATAATGCCAGAGAAAGGGGTTACCAGAGAGGAAGATGTAGAAGATGCGATTGAAGTTTGCAAGAAAGCTGGAATAAAGTACAAGATTGTTGAGATCTCCGATATTCTGCAGAAGTTCAAAGGGATCTCTTCCTGTGATAGAGACATTGCTCTAGCTAACCTCAAGCCGAGGATAAGGATGGTTCTGAACTACTACTATGCGAACTGCCTCAACAGGATTGTTGCTGGAACTGGTAACAAGTCAGAGCTGATGGTTGGCTATTTCACAAAGTATGGGGATGGTGGATGCGATTTCCTGCCGATAGGGGATCTGTACAAGACAGAAGTTTTCATGCTTGCTGAGCATCTCGGCGTTCCGGAAAGAGTTATCAAAAAGAAACCTTCTGCCGGGCTGTGGGTAGGGCAGACGGATGAGGATGAGATGGGCATAAGCTATAAAGTGCTGGATGCGATACTCAAAAGAATAGAGAGAGGAGAGATCGAGAAGGCCATTGAGGAATTTGGAAAGGACAGTGTTGACAAAGTTAGAGATATGATTGCCAGAAGTGAGCACAAGAGGAGCCTACCAATGGCAGTCAGTTTAAGAGACCTCCTAGATTAACGGGCAACTACATGATCTCAGCGGAAAGCTACGCGGCGGGAACCATCGTCAACGCGGTAGCTAGGGGAATCGGATGTGCTTTTGGAGTGGATCTGAGAACAAAGGTATTGCTGGAGGAGAGCAGAGATGTAGAGATACTCGAGAAAGATAGAAAAATAAAGTCTCAGTTAATTCAGAATGTACTTTACAGGTTTGGTGTTAAAGCAAGGGTTGTCGTAGAGAGCAGCATACCAAAAAAGAGCGGGTTGGGTAGCAGCAGTGCGATTCTAAACTCCCTCCTGCTTGCGATCTATAAGTTCAGAGGATGGGAACTCGATGCGTTGAAAATTCTGAATGAGAATGCAGATATAGCGTTGAAAAGCAAGATCAGCTATACCGGGGCTTTCGACGATGCTTCAGCCTCTCTACTTGGCGGGATCGTAATAACAGATAACTTTAACAGAAAAATAATCAAAAGAGAGAGTATACACCAAGATGTTCTAATCCTCCTGTCCGACAGCAAAAAAAGAAAGGTTGATGTTGAAAGTGTCAGAAAAAACGCTGAGATAGTTGATAAAGCGATAGAGGAGGCTAAGAGTGGCAACTACATGCTAGCAATGCTGTATAACTCCCTTCACTACTGCAAAGTGCTGAATTACCCGTTAAAACCGGTGATGGATGCGAGAGATATAGGCATTCCAGCAGGGCTGTCAGGAAATGGGCCGTCCTACATAGCATTCGGGCCAAAGAAGGACATCGATGAACTTGCAGAGAGCTGGAGGAGCTATGGAAAAATAATAAGGACTAGGACTATATCAGAACCATCAGATCCGGCAGTGAAAATATAGGTGGTTTCATGTTTGGAGCCTTGAACTACATCCGTATAGCGGACATTTTTTCAGCCCTGAACGCACTATTCGGCATCCTTGGCATATACTTCGTCTTTACGGATGTAAGGGCATCAGCCCTCTTTCTGGTAGCCTCTGCAATTATGGATGGTGTGGACGGTGCTGTTGCGAGGCTTGAAACGAGCTTGCTTGGGGAAAACCTCGACTCCCTCGCAGATATGATCTCCTTTGGTGTTCTTCCAGCCCTGATTATAATCTCTCTGGGGGACGAGTGGTACTACTTCAGCATCTCAGGGCTGTTCCTGATATGCGGGATGATCAGGCTTGCCAGGTTCAATCTGCTGAAAATAAAGGATGAGTTTGTTGGATTTCCCATCACAGCTTCCGCTTTAATCGTTGGCGCTATGGTGCTGATAGACTTCAATGCTGTGGCAATAGCATTCGTCTCTGTTTTGCTGTCCTTATTGATGATATCCGATATTAGGTACCCCAAGGTAAGGGATAAGATCGTTCTCGGTGTGGTTGCTGTTGTTATGGTTTCCGTATTTTTTATCCCGGAGTCTGCATACATACTTCTGGCGTTGATGGTTCTGTACCTCTTTTCTCCAGTACTAAGGAGGGGATATGGTGAAGGATGTGGTAAATGAAGAGAAAATTGCCTGTTTTGAGGCTGGAATAAAGCTTGGAGCTCTGTTCCACCAGTTTGTGGGTGCTCCAGTCAGTCTTGAGAATGCGAGAATTCTCGAAATGGCCATGGAAAGTTGTATGAGGCTTCAGCCCTTCGTGGTGAGTGCTGAGGTGAAAATTGACAGGGAGAGGCTGAAAGAAATGGTGTCCTCATTTGGCTACATCTCGCTGAGTGGAGAGTTGATCAGAGCAAGGGTTACTGTCAAGGTTGGCGAGACCCTAGCGAGAGCCGAACTCTACTGGGACGATGAGAAAAAGTATCCAATGATGAGATTGATCTAACTCAACCCTTTTATACCCTACTCCCTACCCAAAGCACATGAAAATAGGGATAATCTCTGACATTCACTCCAATCTGGTAGCTCTCGAGAGGGTATTAGAAAGGCTTGAGGGCTGTGATGAGATAATCTGTGCTGGAGATGTTGTAGGCTACTACCCATACTTCAATGAGGTTGTGGAAATATTCAGGAAGGAAAGAATATACAGCGTTCTTGGCAATCATGATTACTCAATCATAACCGGAGATTTTTCTGAGCTAGATACCTACGGAAAAATTTCTGCAGGCTATATACGAAAAAATATCGAGGAGAAAAATCTCTCCTGGCTTGAAAACCTGCCATTAAAGCTTGAGACTGGGAGATTCAATGTCTATCATGGAATTCCAGCGGATAGCCTGGATGCGATAAAGCTTCATGTCTTTCCAACATTTCCTTTAATAGAGAAGATACTCGAGGTTGAGGGGAAATCTGTTGTCGTTGGACACACCCACATACAGTTCATGAAGGAACACAGGAATTTTCGCGTGGTAAATCCCGGGAGCGTTGGACAGCCAAGAGATGGTGATAGCAGAGCCTGTTATGCGATATATGATACTGAGAGAGATAGTTTTAAGCTTGACAGGGTTGCCTATAACATAGATGAGGTTTATCTTGAGGTTCACAGGGCTGGACTGCCACACATTCTGGCGATAAGGCTTTATGAGGGAGTATAGCTGGCAGATAATTTTGAGAAATTGAATACGAAGTTTGTGGTTCATTGTAGTTTTGCCGCACATATTTTATCACACTATATGTTAAACTCCGTTAGTAAAAAAGCTTAAAATACCACTATACCCATACAAACAGATATGAATGTAAGGAGACTACAGTTCATAGGCGGCTCCAGCTATATGGTGAGCCTACCAAAAAACTGGATAAGGAGTAACGACCTCGAACAGGGAGACGAGTTAGTTCTCAACGTGGAGGACGAGTGCATCATCATCCTACCAAAGAAAATATCGGAGTCGAGCAAGGTTGTCAAGGGACAGATAAAGGGGTTAAAGCAGTACGATACGGACTTCCTGAGAAGGTTCATTTATGCAGTATACATTCAGGGGCTGGATGAAATAGTCATCGAGGATAAAAACATCAATCCCAGGATTCTGACTAAAATCAGCGATGTTGTGAGGACGATGATCGGAATGGAGATCATCCACGCCAAGGATGGAAAGATAGTTCTCAGATGCATGAACACTCCAGATTTCGATTTCAGCGGGGTGCTTAAGAGGATGTACCAGATAATCGATGCGATGATAGATGGTATCATAGATGGATTGAAGGTGAAGGATGCGACAACGCTTAACGAGATAAAGTACTTCGAATCGGATTTGGACAGGCTTTACTTTCTGGCATTGAGGGAACAGCACAGGAAGGTCAAAGAGCTTTCCATCACCGTGAAATGGAATGAACTGCGGATGATTCTCGGTGCAAGGACTGTTACCAAACTAATCGAAGAGATAGCAGACTCACTCAGAGAGTTTTCTGATTATGTTAAGAACATAGAGGATAAAGAAGAGGTTTTGATCAAGCTGCTGACAGATGTCAAAACGATCTTTTCTGAAGTTCTCAAAGCTTACAGTGAATCAGACCTCACAACCTCTGAGAAGGTGATCAAAGAGACCGAAAAGCTCATCGTGGAAATAGTGAGGCTGATATCAGAGAATCAGGAGATAAACTACAGGATGAGTCTGGAAACCCTAAAGGAAATAATGAAGAACATAAAGTCCATTGGAGAGGTCGCCTTCAACAGGAGTGTCAGGGATCTGATGACGCTTGAGACTGGTTAATAAGCATTATACAATTTTTCCTTTCTGAGGTATTCTCCCCTATCGACCAAGTTCTCCACAACCACCCTGTCTTTTTCAACGCTCCGCATTATCCTGCCATCATATCTGCTTTTTCCTATACCCAGAACATCTCCATGCTTGTTACAGACAAAAACTATGTCGTTTTCCTTTATGCTCTCGCTAACCTTAACAACAGACTCCGAAAAAATGTCTCTACCATACAAGAAGAGCATCTCACCTCTTTCGTTTACATAAACCCTTTTTTTCTTGCTGGACAGATAGTAAGCTCCCTCTAGTGTTAGCCTGAATCTCTTCCCAACCTCTCCAAGCTTTATTCCCGCACAAACGATGCTTTTGAGGTTGCCATTCCTGAGACCCTCTTTCAAAAAATCGTGAAGTTCAGGAGATAGAAAATAAACCTCTTTTTTGTTCTTGTACTCAGCAATGAGTATTCTCTTATCAGCAAGAAAATCCTTTTTTCCGAAAGCACCCAGTGCCTTTCTAATCGTCTTTAGCTCCTTCTCATTTGGGTCCCTTATTCGAGGCTTCATTTTTCTGGTTTATTTTTTTCTCAGTTTCAATCTTCATTAAATTGCAGATATTCCTTTATCCTCTTCATTATTGCGGAGTAATCATCTCTCAACCTGAAGCTCTCAATCGTGTTGATTACGACATCCTCCATCAGATAATCTCTAAACTCCTCCTCGAGCCTGTCTGATAGAACAACCTCTCCATTCGGGCTCTCGGCTTCTGTAATACCAACAATACTGAACTCCTTTCTCAGGAAAAATGGCGGATTTCTCGAGTCCATAAACTTCAGCCTCGCTTTTGTCTCGCCGAGTATAATGGATGTGTTTCTCAGCACAGCCTCGGCATTTATACCAAGCTCCCTCTTGCTCAAGATCTCGGAAAAACCGCCAAGCTTGCTGACATAGGTATCTGAAAGCACCTCTATTGGGTATGGATACATGTTTGTTCATTTTTAAATGAAAAGTATATTTTGGTTTTGGTTGTATGCGTTGTGGTTCTGATGGCCTCTTACCGACTACCACACGATTCAGTATTGAAGTCTGCGAATAATCTTTGAAAAGGGCCAATTTAACTATTTTGATATCGACCAACTTAAGTTGAGTGTGTGATTGTAACCATTACTAAATCAGAAACAGAATTATCGGGTTTATAAGGAGAGATGGCAGCATGTTTCCGGGTTTTAGATCTATCAGTTCCATTAGTCTTAAGCCAATAGCAACGATCAAAACACCGCCTGTGGCCGTGATCTCGGCAATGATTTTCTCAGTCATCAAAGCAGAGATATGTCCTGCGAGCAGCGTGAGGGATCCCTGATATACCAGTACGGAAATCGAGGAGAACATGACACCTATGCCGAGGGTGGAGGCTAAGGCAATGGATGCAAAACCGTCGAGGAGTGATTTTGTTAGCAGCAAAGAATAGTCTCCTGTAAGGCCTTCCTGAATTGAGCCAACAACTGCCATCGAGCCAACACAATAAAGCAGTGTTGTAGAAACAAAACCTTCGGCAAACTTCGAACCCTCAAACCTCCTTTCGACAGATCTTCCAAAGCTCTCAAGTTTGCTTTCTATTCCAATAACCTCTCCTATGGCAGTTCCGAGCAGTATGCTCCCTACAAGTATAACCACCTCATCGGTTAAAAGAGCCATTTTGAGACCGATAACCACTACAACTAATCCCAAAACTCTCATCAGGGATTCTTTGAGTTTGGGATTCAGCCTTGATCCGATGAACATTCCAAATAAGCTCGCAACTACTATGGTTACCGAGTTTATGATCGTACCAATCATTTTTTATGTCTGCATGGGTATTGGATTTATATTTTGCTGATCGTTCAGATTTTACAATTGCACCAATTTACAGCCAGCAAGCAGGATTCATTTTCTGAATTTTCAGCCCAAAAGTTATGTCCGGTAATTTAGAAGGGACAAAAATCATTTTTTGAGTTTAAATCCTTCAGAAAGCTGAGTTATACTCGGCCATACAACCCACACATAATTCTGTCCGGCTTCTTTATCCCCCCAAAAAGAGTTTTTGCCCTGAACCTGCACCCTCCTGAACATTCCATCCTATGACCACAATCCCTGCAAACCTCTATCTCATCTATACTCCAGAGGCACTTATCTGTGAGCTTTCTCCAGCAATTTGCAAGACCATCTCTTATATTTCCGACTGATTCAAAGAAACCACAGCGGGAGATATTTCCTTCTGGATCCGATGCACACATGTGAGCCCCGCAGGTGTATCCGGCAACTCTATGGGAAAAATCTCCAAATCCATATCTGGACATGATCTTAACTGCCATATCAACCTCAACAAGAATATCTTCATTGAACCTGAGGTTTCCCTCAAGAGATGGATAGTCCACCATCCACGATTTAATTGTTCCTTTGAACAGCTTTTCCATCTCGTCGAACTCGTCAATATTATACCTGTGAACCATTGTAGCAACGCTTACATCAACGCCATAATCTATGAGGAGTTTTAAAGCCCTCATGGCCTTCTCGAATGTTCCCTTTCCCCTGATAAAATCGTGAGATTTGATCCCATCGATGCTTATCTGAACCTCATCGACCTCAATCTTGCCAGCATTCTTCTCATCAATAAGTGTGCCGTTGGTTATCAGAACTTTCCTGAAATCGTAGCTTTCCAGTACATCAAGGAAAGAGTAAATCTCTGGATGGAGAAGAGGCTCACCCCCTGACAGCATGAGCTTTATCCCGCCAGCTTCGGAGAACTCTTCGATGAGCGTGTTGAATGTTCTGTAATCCATGTTCGTTTGCTTCTTTGGAAGATAGCAGTGTCTGCAGTTGAGATTGCATCTGAGCGTAACATGTACAAGCATGTGGCGAAGAGAAGGCCTTAAGGACTTGCTTGGTACATGAACCGGCCTTTTCTCATCACTAAATTCCAGAATTCCATTCTCAATGCAGTATCTCACAAACTCAGAATCTTTGGCCTCTTTCCCACCATCGCACTGTCTGAGAAACTCGAATGCCTCTTCGTCGAGTTCATATAGCTCATCGGTTTTTGCGTTGTAAACAACGGGCTTCTCAAAATTCCTGAGCAGTATCCTATCTCTGAGAACCAAGCCTTTCCCTTGCAAAGTATATATCCTCCATTCTCAACTTCCCTTCTTCAACTAAGATCTTTATGATCTTGAATGCCCCGCATTCAAGCTGTTCATCGTTTTCCTTATAAAAATCACAGACTTTACACACACCATCAATCATCTCTCTCTTTGTTACTTCTGCCACACAAATCCCTCCAAAATTAAAAATAAAAAAGATTTTAGCAAGATGCGTTGCACTTGCAGACTCCGCTTTCCTTCGATACTTTCTCAATTTTCATCTGAATCACCTGATGAAAATAATAGCCTTATACTTATAAGCTTTTCGCATGGTAAATATTATTGTTAAAAAAGTTAGCCCATTTCATCCTTATCAAATAAAAATCTGATAGTTTTTGATACTGGTTGCTAATTAATAAACATGCGATATTACTTCATCAACCCAACGAAAAATTATAATTCTTTGCAGTTAAACTAGAAACATGGTAATTGGCGTTACAATGGTAAATGTTCTGCCCGGGAAGGAGAAGACCGTTTACAACGAAATAAAGGAGATGAAGAATGTCAGAGATATATACCATGTCTTCGGTGAGTTCGATTTTGTTGTTATAATAGAGGCTGAAAGCCTCTCGATACTAAACAATACAGTTGACAACATAAGGGCTATCGAAGGTGTTACAAAGACACAAACAGTTGTTGGTGCAGAAATATAACCATGAATGCTGAGGAGTTTGCCAAAAGGCAGAAGGAAATCAGCATAGCTGAGTTCTTCGAGAAAAACAAGCATATACTTGGGTATTCCAATCCGGCAAAGAGCCTGATAACATGCGTCAAGGAGGCTGTCGATAACAGCCTTGATGCGTGCGAGGATGCAGGGATACTTCCGGATATTCTCGTCAAGATCAGCAAAGTTGAGAAAAGCATTTACAGGGTTGTTATTGAAGATAATGGCCCGGGAATTGTCAAGGAGCAGATACCAAAGATCTTCGGAAAGCTCCTTTACGGATCGAGGTTTCACTCGATAAGGCAGAGCAGAGGACAGCAGGGTATAGGGATATCGGGTGCTGTGCTGTACGCACAGCTAACAACCGGAAAGCCAGCAGTGATAACCTCAAAAACAAATCCGAAAAGCAAGGCAATAAGGCTCAAGCTGTTCATCGATACAAAGAAAAACCAGCCGGAAATCGTAGCAGAGGAGGAGATTGAATGGTACTACCCAAGAGGGACCAGGATCGAACTTGAATTAGAAGGAGCATATGTCAAGGAAAGAAAGCAAAGCGTTTTAGAATATCTATCCGAAACTTCAGTTGTAAACCCCCATGCAAAGATAACCTTTGTCGATCCAGACGGAGAGATTTTCGAGTTTAACAGGCTTATAGATGAGATCCCTAAACCTCCAAAAGAGATCCTCCCCCACCCTCACGGAATAGAGTTTGGGAAGCTGATGTGGATGCTCAGGACAACAAAAGCCAGCACGCTCAAGAATTTCATGAAAACCGAGTTTGTGAGGGTGGGCGATAAGAAGGCTGAAGAGGTTATTGCGAAAGCGGGTTT
Organism: Archaeoglobus sulfaticallidus PM70-1; assembly: GCF_000385565.1. NCBI lineage: Archaea > Methanobacteriati > Methanobacteriota > Archaeoglobi > Archaeoglobales > Archaeoglobaceae > Archaeoglobus > Archaeoglobus sulfaticallidus. The sequence goes on from NC_021169.1 coordinate 1,816,335, forward strand.
AGATCCAAATCGGGATCCAAGAGAGCTGACAAGGGAGGAGATAGCCAGGCTGTACTCTGCATTCTCCGATACAGAGTTCCTCCCGCCACCCACTGACTGCTTGTCTCCAATAGGAGAGAAGAATATAATGAACAGCCTGATATCAAGATATGGTGTTGAATGGGCCCATGCTATAACAAGAAAGCCCAAGGTTTACTCGGGAAATCCATTTCTTGTTGAGGTTGGAATAGGATATGGTGGGGAGCTTAGAGGAGATGACAAAGTTAAGCTGCTCAGGTTTGCTAACAAGATACCACTAGTCTATGCTCAGGGAGGATGTGCCCTCACAAAGGCCGTAGAGAGCATAAACTGGAAGAACTATGGGCTTACTCAATCAAGAAACGAGCTTCCGATTGCTCCAGCGGTTATACTGATCCATGTGGCATCAACCAACATTCCGTACACCTCAGAGTCAAAGGAGGCGATTGCCAGCATTCCGGAAATCTACGATGAGATCAGACTTGCCCTGCAAGAAGCTGGCAGAAAGCTCAAAGAGCATATCGAGAGAAAGGAGAAACTGAAAAAGAAGAAGAGTAAGGAGGTTGTTCTGAATAAGATCTTGCCTCTGCTCGCGAAAAAGGTCTGTGAAGTCCTAGAGAGAGATGAAATAGATGTTAACAGGGTTGTTGCGAAGATTATGGGTAATGTATACATTGAGAGAACGATAAAGGATGGAAATGTGGAGATAGGCATTTTCAACTACTCTTCTGCCAAGAAAGCGTTTAAGGTGATCGAGATCTGTTCTGGAAAGATTGAATGTGATGATGGAAAAATATCGACTGCCGGGGATACGAAAACTATTCTATGGGATGTAAGCCTTAACCCAGGAGAGAGCATAACACTGAGCTATTCGCTAAACGGCAGGATAATCAACAGGAAACCATATGTTGAGGGATTAGATCAGGAGATACTCAGCGGTGGGGAGGTTATGAGTTTCTGATGAATAAAACACCGGCAGGTGATCGTTTTGAACGAAATTGAACGTGAGTGTTTGAGAAGTCTTCTCAAAATTCCCGAATCGATTTATGAGCAGATGAAAAATGGAAAGATACCCGAGATCCAGATTGCCACGAGAACCAAGCACAACATCGAGTTCAGCGAAGACAGCGGAGTTTGGGTTTATGGAAGCAGGAAGAGTGTCAGGAGTGCGAAATCTGTAAAGGGAGCGTTTCAGCTATTGAAGATGGCTTATGTTATTGGATTCCTGAAAGAGCAGCTAAAAACCAACAAGTCCTCAACACTCAGAGAGCTTTACTATATCTCGGAAAACTGGGATATTGCAAAGTTCAACGAGCAGCCGGAGAGCGACAGGCTGATAGAAGATCTAGAGATAATAACCTCATTCCAGCGAGAGCACTTCCATATAAGGCCTGAAGAAGATGGTGCAACAGTTGTCGGCCCAATAAAGATCAGAGAGGAGACGAGGAGAGGTTACAGGGAGATACACTGTCAGGATGATGTTGGTGAAGGTGGGTATCAGATCCCAGTTAATGTGGACAAGATAGAGTTTCTGGAACATGATGCAAAGTTCGTCATAGCGATAGAGACCGGAGGTATGAGGGACAGACTGATAGAGAATGGATTTGATGAGAAGTTTGATGCGATAATAGTCCACCTGAAAGGCCAGCCGGCAAGAAGCACGAGAAGGTTGTTGAAAAGGTTGAACACGGAGCTTAATTTACCGGTTGTTGTTTTCACGGATGGCGATCCGTGGAGCTACAGAATTTTTGCGAGCGTTGCCTATGGATCGATAAAGTCAGCCCACCTGTCAGAATACCTCGCAACACCCTCTGCCCAATTTGTGGGAATAAGGCCAAGCGATATCGTGAAGTACAACCTTCCATCTGATAAGCTAAACGAGGAGGATATCAAAGCCCTCAATTCAATTCTGTCAGATCCGAGGTTCGACACAGAGTTCTGGAAGAGCGAGGTGAAGCTACAGCTTGAGTTGATGAAAAAGTCAGAGCAGCAGGCTCTCGCGAAGTATGGGCTGGATTATGTTACTGATGTCTATCTGCCGGAAAGGTTGAGTGAGATGGGAGTGCTTTAATTTTCACCGATAAGCTCCGCACACAATCAATCCTTCAGAGCTATTGCAATTCCGGCAAGTATGAGCAGAATGTAAACCCAGGCCATTACCTGAAGGGTCTGATTGAGGACTATGTAGGCGAGTATCGCAGATCCCATAGCCTCTCCGATAACGCTTGATGTTACCGGCAAAACCTCCATGTGCCTCAGCAGATAGTTCAGCAATGTATGCCCTAAGAGCATCGGTATCACAGCCAGCAGTGCAAAGAACATCCATGTATTGAGGCTGTATCCTGTGAGCGGAGATCCACTAAGTACAGCAATAAAAAGAGCCACTATTGCCGCAAATAGATATGTGAAAACGATGTATGTTCCAAAATCCACCTTATCTCTCGCATACCGTCCAGTAGCGAAATACAGCCCGCCGAATACCGCACCTATCAAAGCTAGAATTATTCCCTCAATGCTCGAAGAAGGATCAGCACCGCTCAGAAGGTAAACTCCAGCTAAAGCAACAATCACACCAGTAATCTGATTCATTCTTGGCATCTCTCCAAACATGGACGAAAAGATTCCAGAAAATAGAGAATGTGTACATACGATAGTGGTGCTAACGGCAACCGATGCGTAAAAAAGCGACTCCATCCAAGAAGAGAAGTGAATGCCCAATGCGAATCCCGATACAGCCGGTATGATAACCTCCATCCTGTTCTCTGGCAGCCTGAAAGATCTGTTCAGGATTATGAACAGCGGGATGGATATAACGAGCCTCCAGAAAGCTACAACCATTCCGGGAGCGTTAGCAAGAACCACGAATATCGAGGCTGACGAGACAGCCAGTACAGCAGTTATCAGCATTAAAAGGTGTTCTATTTTCATTTAAAGTCTCCTATTATCCTCTCAAGCTCTTTGATAATATCACTTCCCTCCTTGAAATTCTTGGCTGTTGTTACGATGAAAATTTCCTGAACCGTTGAGCCTTCCCTGAGCAAAAGCCTCAGATTTCCCCTCTCATCTGGCCTCAAAAACTTCGCTCTGAATCCTCCTCCAGAAGACATCCCAACCTTGATTATACCCGGAACGATCCTCTTTACCTTCTCAGAAGTAGATATTTTCGCTACTATCTTCCTTCCCCTTCTCCCGCCGATTATCGTTGTGTGGTCTCCACCAAGCTTGCTACTGCCCACAAACCTCCTAATACAGGTGGTTAATAAAATTACTCATTCATAAAATTACTCATGCTCCAGGAGATAGGCATACAGTAGCGGGAGGGCTATTGTCGCATCGCAGTAAACCGTAACCTCCTCAGCATTTTCTTTGAGCTTGCACCAGCTTTTAGCTTCGCTGAGCGTTGCTCCACTCAGTCCACCCCACTGTGGAGAATCCGTGGTTATCTGAATTGCCGAATCGAAACCATCTGCAAGCAGCATCGCCTGAAGTGTGAAGTTTTTCGGCACTCCACCACCCACAATGACAACACCGATCTTTCTCTTCTGGAAACAGAGGTCGAGGATTTGGTTTATGTCCTTCATGAAGTCGATGTAAAAGCCCTTTTTTCTGTATATGCTCAGATGAAGGCCAACTATAGAATCATGCAGGGTGGGGCTGAATACGGGAATACCCTTCTCGTAAGCAACCCTCAGAAATGAGTTCCTGTCCTCAATTTTTTCTCCAACAACTCTCAAAAACTCAGGAGTTGAATAGGCTCCCTCCAAATCAGATATTATCGGGGATATGAAGTTCTCAACCTCTTCAAACGCATTTTGTACAACAAAAACATCGTAAATTCTGTTTATGTTTTTGCTCGCAAGCTCGACATCATCAACATCTTCCCTCCCGATCTCATGGCCTATGCCAAGAGCCTCAACAAGCTCGTGAACGATGTTCGCTCCAGTTGTCACCAAACAGTTGATGAATCCATTTTTCATCATCCCAGATATGACATTTCTCATCCCAGCCGGGATCATAGCTCCTGACAGCGTTAAGAAAACGAAGTAATCCTCCTCAACCATCTTCCTGAAAATTTTTGCTGCAATAGCTAGTCTCCTCGCATTAAAGGCTGAATAGTACATCTCATCGAGTATCTTCGATAGACTGACTTCGTCAAATGATACGCCCCTGACTTTCTCCATGAATGGCGGGAGGACAGAATGATAGAAATACTTTTTGAGGTGCTTGAAGGTTTTAACCGAACTAAGTATAATGAACGATTCTGTACAAGTTGGGCCTTGGAGAGTAAAGTTCTCCCTTCTCCCTCAGCTTATGCAGTACATCCTTTGCCCTCATTTCATCTATTCCTTTTTCAACAGCCCTCTTTATGATCTCATCCTCAGGCACACCCTTCCTGTAATCGTCGAGTTTCTCAAGCTCCTCGACGATCTTTTTGATCGTCAGAATCCTGTCTCTCTGAGTTTTGGACGTTCCCGTCAGCCCGTAATCTATGTCTATCTCTCCAGTCTCGGGATTTGTGGCTATCTGCTTCAGGCTTGCTTCAACTACATCAATAACCCTGTTCACATCCTCAACCGTAACCTCATCTGACAGTCTTAGCCTTGCTGAAGCTTCAGCCAGCCTTATGAGTGCCTCAAGCTGCCTTGCGGTTATGGTAACAGATGATTCCTTCGATGAATTTCTCAGGTTCACATAGTACTCGATTATCCTGTCCATCGCATCTTTCGTCAGCACTGGGAAAACAGTCCTTTTGGCATAGGCTATGTACTTTCTGAGCAGCTGGGGATCTATCTTTGGCTCTATGTTTTTGTATTCATTCCTGTATTCAGCAGCTTCAATTGATAGGTGCTTCATCATCTCGAGCTTCTCACCGATCTGGTGGGTTTTCAGGATGTGCTCTGCAAGCCTCCTATCATGATCAGGATTCGGCTGATCCGTCATTATGAATATCAGATCGAATCTGGAGAGAAGGGTTGGAGACAGATCGATCTGCTCAACCAGAGGAGAGTAGAGGTCGAATCTGCCGTACTTCGGATTCGCTGCACCAAGCAAGGCACATCTCGATCTCAGCATCGCATTTATTCCAGCCTTTGCCACACTTATCGTCTGCTGCTCCATCGCCTCATGCAGTGCTGATCTGTCCTCGGCCCTCATCTTGTCGATCTCATCCACAAGGGCTATACCTTTATCTGCAAGAACCAGCGCTCCGGCTTCAAGCGTCCATCTCCCATCCACCTCATCTCTGGTAGCCGTCGCTGTCAATCCAGCAGAAGTCGTTCCCTTCCCAGTAGTGTAAACACTTCTGGGAGCTATTCTGTGAACATACCTCAGCATCTGACTCTTGGCAACACCCGGATCTCCAACGAGGAGTATGTGAATATCCCCTCTGATTTCAGTGCCGTCTGGGAGCTTCTTGGGTACCCCTCCAAAAAGCTGTAGAGCTATTGCGAGCTTTATCTTGTCATAGCCGTAAATTACAGGAGCTACAGAATCGGTTATCTTTTTATACAGATCAGGGTCCTCGCTGAGTTCCATAATCTTCTCGATATCCTCCTGAGTTATCTCAAACTCCTCGTATTCCTGCTGGAGTACCTCAATTGAATTTCCCTCAATGAATATGTCCATGTAGGGTGTTTTTCTGCTTCCGTAACCTCTTGTTCTGGCCCTAACTATCCCGTTTATGACAACTCTGTCTCCGGGATTGATTTTCCCGGTTAAATCTCCCTCAAGAAAAACATCAATCGTTTGAGGCTGCTCTCCACCCCTCAGATTTTCGGGATATTCCTGAATCTTTATCCTCTGACTATCAACCTTGATGGAATTATCAGGATTGAAAACGAACCTTCCCCTCGTGTTGCAGGTTTTGCATTCATAAGGCTGCTTGAGTTGATTATCATCTTGAACAACAAAAACTTCATTCCCACATGAAAGGCATATAAATGATGCCTTCACGATTTTGGGTCTGACTTCGGTAACCTTCCTCACAATTCCCTCAACAGCAACAAACTTGGAAACATGCTCGCTCCTCAAATCCCTGATGAGGATTCTCCTCGTCTGAGGGAGGTTTACTATCCTAGCCTTGCAGTTCTCCAGCCTGACATCGTGTATGTTGTACGAGAGCTCAAGGCCTTTGGATGCATGCTCCAGAACCGTATCAGGATATTCCAGAAGTTCCTCGGCAATCCTGCCCTCATAGAATATGAACAGATCCTTGAGGAAATTAACATAAATCGACTTCTCTTTCCTGCCATCCGTCAGGATTTTGTCTGCAAGAGTGTTCAGCTCTTTCTGATAATATGTCTCGAAGAACTCCCTCCATGCCTCAGGACTGCTGAACATCAAACATATTACTCACCTCAAGAAAAAACATTTGTGGTCGATAGGTTTTTTACACTCACGGAGATGTTAGGTTATGAAGTTCAGGATAGTCAAAATCGAGCTTAAAGATGACGATTTCGTGAGAGTCTGGATGAAAAAGGAGGTTAAATCCGCAACCGTTATGCCAGAAAACATCCTCTCCGATCCGATGAAGATCATAGAGCTAGGAAAGCAGGTCAGCACAGCATATCTGAAAGCGATGGAAGAAGTTATGGAGTACGATGCCATAATAACGATAGACTACACAGAATACAACGAAATGGATCTGAAGGTTGGGGATGTGGTGGAGATAGAAATAAAACATTCAGAGAAGAGCTAAACTATTCCAGTTTTTGTGAGGACTACCTCAAAATCCTCCTTGTCTGGATTCACATCTTCAAGTATCGAATACCTCTTCCTCCTAATTTTTTTGGCTAGCATGAGAGCTTCAAGAATCTGCTCCTTTGTTAAGCCAACCTCCTTTGCCGTGGTTGGTGCCTGTATCCGCTCGAGAGAGAAGCGGATTCTCTCCCAGTCTCCATTTCCGTAGTGCTTTTCATGCAGGTATTCCATTATGATCGAGCCCAGAGCAACCTTCTCTCCATGGGTTGCGTTGCTGTAGCCCAGATAGTCGAGAGCGTGGCTGAACCTGTGTTCTGAACCGCTTGCCGGTCTGCTGCTTCCAGCAATCGAGATCGCTACCCCGCTCAGAATTAGACCCCTAACGAGCATCTCTAAGTGAGCTAAATTCCTGAAGTCGAGCTTTTCAGCGGAATCGAGCATCAGCTTTGCCGGAAGAGCAGCCATGCTTGCGGAAATCTCGTTGTAATCTTCTCCAGTAACCTCTTTTGAGAGATGCCAGTCCTTAACGGCAACCGTGTTTGAGATCAGATCGCCATACCCGCTTTTCAACAACCTTATTGGACTGTGCTTTAAAATGATGAGGTCAGCTATAACCGCTGTTGGTGGTTTTGCAGTTACAGAAACTGGCTTCCCATCTTCCTTGAAGCTCGCAATCGGTGATGCTATGCCATCATGGGATGCAACCGTCGGAACGCTTATAAACGGAACATTCAACTCAGATGAGAACACCTTCGCTACATCCAGAACCTTTCCACCACCAATACCCATAACGCAGTCGATGTCGTGATACACCAGATCGACCGTGAGCTTTTTAACCTCATCCATTCCGCCCTCTTTCACAAAGTGCGTGCCCGTTATGAACTCGTTTATCCTTTCAGCAATCTTTCTTCCAGCAACTTCGTAGGATGTCCTTCCAGCTATGATGTAAACGCTTGAGAGGTTTAACTCATCGATGATATCCCATATGTACTTTCTTGGCCCCTCGCCAAGCTCAACGAACAGAGGGAGATCAACAGAATTGAGGAATTCTCTTTTGATCTTTCTTTTCATCAAAACACCTCAAAAGTAGAAAAAATCAGTAGAGGCCAAGCTCTCTTGAGATCTTCTCGAGCCTCTCTATTCTCTTCTCTACGGGTGGATGTGTGGAGAAGAGCGAAAGGATTGACTCAGAAGACAGAGCAGGGATTATATAAAATGCATTCAGACCCTCAACTTCCTTCTTGTATTCATCCCTGACAAGCTCCATTTTGCCTGAGATCTTTTTCAGTGCAGAAATCAGAGCTCTTGGGTTTCTCGTAAAGTATGCACTGCCGAGATCGGCAGAGTACTCTCTGTATCTGCTCAGCGCTCTAATTAGCAGGAAGCTGATGAACCACACCAAGACCGAGACTCCAAATATTATCGCGTTCGCACTTCCATTCTCCCTCCTGCCACCAAACATCCCCGCAAACATTGCCCACCTCATCACGAACCATGCAACCGTTGAGAGGAAGCTCGCTATCGTCATGACTGCAACATCCCTGTTCTTTATGTGGCTCAGCTCATGTCCAATAACAGCCTTGATCTCTTCATAATTCAGGGTTCTCAGCAGTCCAGTTGTAACGGCAACCACCGCATTTTTGGGATTTCTTCCCGTAGCAAATGCGTTTGGAACAGGTGTGTCAACTATCGCAACCTTAGGCATTGGCAGGTTTGCATTCATCGAAAGCTCCCTGACCATTGAGTAAAGCTCGGGAGCTTCATGTTCGGATACGATTCTCGCACCACTTGAATAGAGGACAAGTTTATCGGAGAAGTAGTACTGGGCAAATAGGAATACTCCTGCAAAGAGTATCAGTCCTGTGTATCCCACGCCATATATGTAGAGCACTGTCAGGAAAGCTAGGTATATTATCGCGAGCAGGAACATTGTGAGGAACATTCTCATCGTGAGTCCAGGGTCTCTTATCCATCCTTTCATGTTTCAAATTTTGGTATTTCCGATATTTAAACCCTACCTGATAGCACAATAATATAGATTATTGAAATAAAAAATAAGAATCTGAAACTTTAACCATATTGTGAGATAAATTTCAGAAAAGTCTCTTTATCCATATATCCAACCCTCAGATCGATTGCATTCCCGTTACTGTCGAGAATCAGAAAAGAAGGTGTTCCTATTCTCTGCTGGTCTTTAAAGAAATGCGAATACCTCATCAACTCATCTGTTTTCACGGGTATAAACCTGTTCTCGATCTCCTTTGCAACCTCTTCATCGTTAAGGACTTTTTCTGCAAGCTTGCAGTAAGGGCATGTTTCTGAGTAGAAGTATATGAATACATACTTGTTATTTTTCTTGGAGAGTTCCAAAGCTTCATCATAGCTCTTCCATCTGATCTTATCCTCGCTGTTTGATGTGAGCATTACTACAACTATACCGATAACAACTATTGCGAGAGCAACAATCTTTGCCTTGTCCATTGAGATTAGTTCAGCGTTAATTACTTAATCTTTTCCGAATTTTGCTGAATGGCTCAATAGCTTATAGATTCATATCAAAATCCTTTCAAAAATCACTTTAGCACCGAAAAACTTCGGGAGAAGGAATTTACCGAATTGTAACCAATCTAATGATATGGCAAATCCAATTGTTTATGGTCTGGTGAAAGGAACTCACGATCTCGCTACAGCGATCTGGATCGGTGGTCTGATACAGCTATCCTTCGTTGTATTTCCAGCGTTTAAGGCAAAAATGGGTCAAGGCAATGAGCTGAAACCTCTGCTAATGGATGTACAAAAAAGGCTTTCAATGCTTGTTATGGTGAGTATACCGATCCTGATTGTAACAGGAATTCTAGAAGCTTGGCATTCTCAGTCTTTTGAGGGGTTCTTCAGCTTTGAGAACACATATTCTTCTCTCCTGTCGATAAAGCACATTCTGGTAATATTGATGATTGGAATCGTCATAGTCAGAAGACTGATCATGAGAAGTCTGAACAGAGAGATTATGCAGATGCAGAAAATGCAGAAAAAGAAAATGATGCAGGCTGAAAGAGCTGAAAGGGGGACTAAAGAGGGTATAAAAGGGGTTGGAGAAAATAAACCTCCAAAAGCTGCACAAGGCATACAAGGTCAGATGCCTCATGCTCAGATCTCTCAGAGCATCAAATCAAAGGAGAAGGCCTCAATGATGCTTGTATTCGTGAATGCTATAATCGGGATCTCAGTGGTTATCTTGAGCGGGTTCTGTGCCGCGATGGGTGGATAACTGGTGATGATAGGCAAATAGGTGACCGAAAATGAAAATAATTAAGATTAAAGAGATTGAGGCAAAGGAGAACCCACACAATGTCGAAGCTAAACTTGTCTATGACGATGAAAAGGCACAGATTATTCATCTAACCCTAAAACCGGGAGAGAGACTTAAGAGACATGTCACTCCAGTGGATGTTGTTTTCTATGTGCTTGAAGGTAGCGGAATAGTGGAGATTGGCGATGAAAAAAGGCTGGTTGAGAAGGATGTTGCCATAGAAAGCCCAGCAAAGATACCACATTGCTGGTATAACGAAAGTAATGGGGTTTTGAGAGTTCTGGTGATTAAGTTGCCGAGACCTAATGAGCCAACAAAGATTCTGTAATTATTATCGAAAGCAAAGTGAAAAGCGGGAAATACAAGAGCAGGAGCGAGGTTGTAAGAGAAGCGATCAAAATCTTAGCAGTTTCGATGTATAGCTCAATTGCAACCTTAATTTCTTTTAAAGACTCTTCCGCCATAAACGTACTGACAGTGAATCTGACGACTCAACCGACCTCTTCTTGAACTCAGGCAAACCAGTCTGGAGCAATGACCACGATACCGCTATCTCTACAATTCAAATGGAGAACTTGTAGATAGATATTCGTGGTGAAATCTAACGCCATCCAATGTGGTGTGCAGGGAGGTTATGATGTCTCTGTACACCCTCGAATTTAGTATCCTAAAACAGTCATCACAACCCCCTAGAGTTTCCGAGAATCAAAAGCCCTTTAGGAGCTTCCCAAGCATGATTCAGAAAGCGAAGCTTATAAGTGAATAGATTGCAAATCTCTGAGTGGTTTGAGTTGTTTACAAATTATCTGGACAATTACATGGATAAATGATTATCATAATCTTTAAATATTATGATATTTCCTCTGATTTTATGCAACTCTGGTGGTTGAGCGCTGTAGAACTCCTTGAGAGAATTAAGAGTGAGGAATTAAAGCCTGTCGAGGTTGTCGAAGCTTTTCTGGAGAGGATAAAAGAACTGAACCAGGATATAAATGCATTTGTCACTATTAACGAGAATGCAGTCAGGGAAGCAAAAGAGCTTGAGAAGGCGAGTAAAGATGACAAGCCACTATATGGGCTGCCCGTTGCCGTTAAAGACAATGTGGACACAAAAGGAATCAGGACAACTTACGGCTCGAAGCTTTACGAGAATTATGTGCCAGAAGGGGATGCAGTGATCGTGGAAAGGCTGAAAAGGGCTGGAGCAATAGTAATCGGGAAAACAAACATACCGGAATTGGCTCTTCTACCGATAACAGACAACACACTTTTTGGAGAGACAAAGAACCCGTGGGATATGAGCAGAACTCCTGGAGGTTCCAGTGGCGGTAGTGCTGCTGCTGTGGCAACAGGTATGATTCCTGTTGCAACCGGAAATGATGGAGGAGGTAGCATAAGGATTCCTTCAGCCTTTTGCGGGCTATATGGTCTAAAACCAAGCTTTGGAAGGGTGCCGTGCTATCCATCCCTTCCAATATTCGTGGGTCTGAACTCCGAAGGTGTTCTTACAAGGTGTGTTGAGGATACTGCCCTTCTCATGGACATTATAGCCGGGAGAGATGACAGGGACAAATACTCCCTTCCTGACGAGAATGTGAGCTACAGCAATGTTATTGATGAGGGCATAGAGGGTGTAAGGATTGCTTTCTCCCCCAATTTGGGCTATGCAACTGTAGACCCAGAGGTTGAGGAAATTGTTAGAAATGCTGCCTTCAAGCTTGAAAAAGCCGGAGCAGAGGTGGAGGAGGTTGAAGTCAGTGTTCCACGCCTTGAATCAGAGCTGGTAACAAAGATCGTGCTGGAGGTTGCCACGTTCATGGGGGATAAGTTTGAAGAATGGAAGCAAATCGCCTATCCGCTTCTTCTCCCGTTCATGGAACTCGTGGGCTCGTTAACCTACAGAGAGTACGTAGGTGTGGAAGCAAGGAAGGAAGAGTTGTGGAAGGGTCTGAGGCAGATATTCAGCAACTACGACTTCCTGATAACCCCAACCACTGCCGTTCCACCTTTCCAGCTCGGGAATGTTGGCGTGTCTGAGATTGCTGGTGAAGCGGTTACACCACTCGGATGGATGGCCTTCACGTACCCCTTCAACTTCACCGGTCAGCCTGCCGCATCTATGCCTGCAGGTTTTACAAAGGATGGATTGCCAGTAGGAATGCAGGTTGTTGGCAGAAGGTTCGACGATGCTGGTGTGCTTAGAGTTTCCAAGGCGTTTCAGGATGTGAGTCCTTGGCAAGATAAAAAGCCAGATGTTAAATAATACTTTAAATTTTTTAAATTACTTCGGAAGTTCATTCATCCTGTTTAGAGCTGGCTGGGGAGTTCTATAGCGTTCTACAACTATTGGAGGTAGTTATCCTGACAGCATCGTATTACCGTAAACAATACTAATTTTAAACCAAAAAAATTGTTAGAAGAGACATGAAAAATGACCATATCTCCAAAAAATTACCAGATGTACTATCGCAAATAGATCCAGAAAAGCACGAAAAATTAATCCTTGAAATCATCAAAAATCTATACTCAAAAATAGCAGAGTTCAAAATTGGCCAGAAAACAGAGAAAACGCTTTCACCAGGGCTTGAAGTTACATTTGAGAAAAGGCTTACCTATGCCGATGTCTTCCTTTTCTCCCTTATCAGCGGCGACTGGAATGTCATACATCACAGCGAAGAGATTGCTAAAAGGACTAAGTTTGGAGGAAGAGTTGTGCACGGCCTGCTTACAACCAGCCTCGCATCAGCTCTGATGGAGATGCTTCCGGGGATAGTTGTTCTTTTGAGTGTGGAGTTTCAGTACATCAGGCCTGTGTATGTGGGAGATACTGTAAGGGGAAAAGCGGTGGTTGTTGATAGACTTCCCGGGAACAGGCTCAGGGTGGAGGTGAAGTTCATTAATGAGAGAAATGAGGTTGTTGTGAAGGGGAACTGCATGGTTCTGGTGTGGGATTCCGTTAACCTATGATATCAAATCTTTACTCCTCAGCCTTTCCTGCAAACCCATCAGCCCCTTTGGGAAAGAAAATTATCACTGCTATCAGAATCAGACCGTAAACTCGATATCCATTGTTATCGTGGCTCTCAGCTGCTACTCCATAACCCGAGGGTTGATATTAGAAGGTAGCATAGACGAAATTTTATTAATGGTTTCTTGTAAATCGGTGTATGTCCCAAAAAAGCTCAGTGTCCCACTTTTGCGTTGGGTTCAAAACTGTGACCTCGATTGACCTTCTTCAGTCTTCTTTTCCACCTATATGGCTTCCTTTCTGCCTCACGAGTCTGAAACTAACTCTGTGCAGGGCTTGATCATATCCTCTCCAGATACTGCAGGTAACTTCATACCAGCACCAGTAATAAGACCAGTAGACCAGTAAAAAGAGGATTGAATGTAAAATATAGAGTAGACATACATGCTATACCACTATGATGAAGAAGTGAACAACCGCACTACTCGAAACCCTTACATAATTCAAATTCCAGATATGTTGGATTCTATAGACATATCAGGCAATAAGAGCGTTAAACCAAAAGGAAGCACGCCGGGGCTGGGACTTGAACCCAGGTGCCCTTTCGGGCAGTGGATCTCCCTTCCGTGGTATCTTCAACCACGGACTCGAGTCCACCGCAGTGCCTCTCTGCCACCCCGGCTTGCAAGATAACCATTACAATACTGTCTACATACAGTCTGCACTGCCGACCAATAAAATTTTCCGTAGGTTCAAAACATTCAACACATTAAATAAAAACAGGAAAAAATTATTTAGGTGGCCAGTTCGTTTCGAGCCAACCCTTTATCCTACCGGAGTCCATTGGTCCTACCTTAACAGTCCAGCCCGTCTCGTCCTCGATTGCACCCTGCAGCCTTGCTGCAAGTCCTGGAATGACGAGATATTTGTGATTAACTTTCTCGGCTATCTTTGTTTCCTCCATAAGCTCTTTAACCTTGCCTGCTGTAAACTGACCTCCAGCAACACTGACCTCCACTCCAAGACCCTCGGTGTTCAGAACGAGCAGGTAGCAGCTTATGCCCGCACTGGTCAGATCGCTCTCAACAGTGTAGTAGGTTAATGCGAAGTTCGTGGTTATGAACACAGGAGAGTCTGGGGTTGGGTTGTTGATCTCCCTCAGTCCCGGATCCACCTGAACGGGTGTTCTCGGGTCTGTGTAGATGTTGAACCTGAGTGTGACTGTTGGTATAACCGAGTATGGCTCGAGGCTCCTGAAGATCATGATGTCTGCATACTTGACTATGAACATGCTGCCAAGCACAGTCTCCCAGTATGCCTTCTCGACCTCATCACCCTCTATGAGCCAAGCAGAGATTGGTGTGACCATTATCGGAAATGCTATGTCCTTGTCCTCTCCGAGTATCGCAGTCCTCCTGAGGTTGACAACTCTCTCGAATGTCCCCTTCAGCCCCTCTCCCAGTGGTTCCGTAACGGGATCCAGAACTATATCCTTCACCCCTGCCTCCTTGAACGTTACTGCAAGGCTCTTAAGCGTGTCAAGATCCTTTGCCCTTATCGCAACAGGAACATTGAACTCTAGGGCAAGCTTCAGAAATTCCTTCCAGTTGGACTCCGTTGCGGCATAGATTAGCGGTCTTTTGTCTGCAACCGATTCAAGTGCTGCCCTCATGCAGTCTGGGTTTAATGCCACAAGCACCATTGGCTTTCCATAGCTAGCAACTTTCTCAACAACGCTCTTATAGGTGTCAGGATTGTTGGATGTGCACCTTACCGCAATTCCATCCAGTGTCAGAAACTTACCGACATAAAACTTCCTGAACTCCACGACCTTTCTGCATTTCTCCTCCAAATCTTTCTCGCTCATCGTGTCCCAGACATCATAGAAGAACGCTGTCGGGTTGAAGTATGTCATCTCGTGCCTGTGAATGACATCCTCCCCACCAATCTTAACCGCTGAATCCCCTACACCAATCACAACCTCTGCTATCTCCGGAGAGGTTAGTGCCTGGAGCTGTTCAAGCTTCTTCTTAATCTTCGCATCCTTCTCGGCATCTCTTATCAGCGGAGGGCAGTTTTCAGGCTTAACGCTTCTGTCGATGATGTGTGCTGCGAAGCTCATGCATGTGTCGAATCCACACTCACCACAGTTGGTCTGGGGGAGGAACTTGTAAACCTCAAGAGGGCTTCTTACTTTCATCTTCATCCCTCCATAACTATCCAGTCACCGGGATCCGCAACAGAGCCCGAGATCTTCCCGCCGAGTGTGTACATGACTTCCTTGAGCACCGCAACCGCTCCAGGATGCATCATCATGAACAGATCGACTCCAGCGAGGGAGAGCGTCAAACCTGTGACGATCTCCCAGATTGGCCCTCTGAGCTCTCTCGGACCCCAGTCGCTGTCCTCCTCTATCGGTGAATCCTTCATCCATGCCTCTCTCGCACCCCACGCATTTGTCGTACCGCTTGAAATCGGGAATGCCAGGTCGCTATCGCCCTTCAAACCACTTATCCTTATCCTTTCCATGTTCGTGAACGCATAGTCAATACCATATCCGAGTGCCGCAGTGGTTGGATCCATCACTATGTCATTCGGGCTGACACCCGCCCTCTTCAGCAGGTACCTGTTGAGCGTTTTCTGACTGTTTATGTCCATCTGAGTCCAGCTGAGTACAACATGTCCGTGATTCTTTGCTGCATTTGCAATTCTCTCCCAGTCCATGTCGAGTGTCGCTGATGCGAGCATTATCCTCTCGCCCTCAGCAACTTCTGCAGCTTTCTCAAGCACCTCTGGGTCTTTCTCCTTGTTACCACTTCCTCCTACAATTATTGGACACTTAACTGCCTGCAGAACATCTTCCAGCACCTTCACAGCCTCACTTGCCGGAGTGTCCTCCAGCAGCGGATCAGTGCTTATCAGGTGGAGCGTTATCAGATCCGCTCCATACTCCTTGACCGCTTTTCTCGCCCAGTCGGCCGGATCTTCAAGCACATCTTCATAGTGCTCCCTGACAGCTTTCGCAAGCATTGGCTTTCTGTCGAAGATATCTATCGCAATTGCCGGAAGGTTCGGCTGATCCGCATCGAACAAATAGAACGGCAGGCTCTTCTCACCACCAAGCACCACAACTTTATCTCTCGTTCCACCGTCCTTTTTCGTCGCTCCAAGAACTACCTCATTTATCTTGCCTGGATATTCGACCTTGTACGGTTCGAATTTCGCTGATACAAGCTTTTCAGGAATCTTGAACTTCTCCTCGACAACTGCCTCTGGCTGTACAGCCTGCGGCACTTGCGGTACCTGCGGTACCTGTACCTGTGGTGCAAAGGGATTCGGCATGCCGAGGAGGCTTGAGACATTCGTCAGATGGCCCATGGCCAGATTGGCATAGTACAGGAACTTCTGAACCTCCTGAACAACCGTGTAAAGGTATGCCAGAGAAGATTGATCTGCTGCAGCGGTTTCCTCAACCTCTATCTCGAGGTCTCCCTCAATTGTAACTCCCTCGAGAACATCGATATCATACTTCTTGAGAAGCTGGAAAAATTCTTCCAACGACATCTTACCCATTTCCATCACCAACTAACTTTTCTGCTATTTTTTTCACCCTTAATGAATAATCAGAATTATCATCCAGCATAACAACGGGCTTTCCTTCAATATCAAACTTCACGATTTCTTCGCTGTACGGAAGCAATTCTAGCAATTCCAGGCCCTCCTCATCCGCAAATTTTTTGATAACTTCAGCTCCATCTTCATTCATTATTCTATTACCAACGAGATATATCTTCTTGAAGTTCAGCTTCAGATCTGAAGATAACTCCTTTATTCTTTTTGCAGTTGACAGGCCCTTTCTGGACATATCTGTAACGACCAAGATGTAGTCAGCACCAGATATCGTGCCCCTGCTGAAGTGCTCCAGACCAGCTTCCGTGTCTATAACAACGACATCGTAATGCTTCATCAGCTTCCTCAGCACACCCCTGAGCAGACTGTTCGCGAAACAGTAACAGCCCTCTCCTTCGGGTCGGCCCATGACGAGCAGATCATAGTCGTCTGTCTCGGTTATCGCCTCGCTGTAAATCTTGCCTTCCAGCCACTGCTCCTTGTTTAGTGTGCCCATTTCATCTCTGCTTACCTGAAACACCTCTCTGATCTCGCCAAGCGTTTTTCTTGGCGTCACACCAAGTGCATCCGGGAGATTGGAGTCTGGATCAGCATCCACAGCTAGGAGATCATATTTCTTGGATAAAAAATGGATGAGAAGGGCGGAGATTATTGTC
Organism: Archaeoglobus sulfaticallidus PM70-1; assembly: GCF_000385565.1. NCBI lineage: Archaea > Methanobacteriati > Methanobacteriota > Archaeoglobi > Archaeoglobales > Archaeoglobaceae > Archaeoglobus > Archaeoglobus sulfaticallidus. The sequence goes on from NC_021169.1 coordinate 1,833,616, forward strand.
TTTCCCGTTCCGCCCTTGCCAGTCACTGCGATTGTGACCAATTTTACTTACCTCCCTTCTTTTCCTCAGGCTTCCTGATCACGATCTTGTCGATATAGATCTTCGCATCCTTAATCACGAGCTTAATTCCGCCTCCAGCAGATGGCTGGGCCGGGATCTGGATTTGTGGCAGTGCTGGAAGCTGGAGTGGCTGACCCGGCTGAGGAGCGAATACCTGTGGCTGTGCTGCTACTGCTGGCTGCTCTGCAACCTCCTCAGCCTCTTCAACCTCTTCCTCAACCTCCTCTTCAGCCTCCTCTACCCATCCCTCGGTTATCTTCTTGCCATCAACTGGTCTCACGACACCCTTAACAACCGGGTGATCCACTTTCTTCAGAAACTCCTTGAGTTCATCGATTGTCTTTGCATCTTCCTCGGTTGCGATCTTGTCCCTTATGTCATCCGGTATGTACTTGGCAACCCTCTCCTTAAGTTCTTTTGGCATCCACACAACTCTGTACCATCCACCATCCGCCTGAATGAACTTTTTGCTTCTGAAGTAGCTTATACCGATACCAAGGAAACCGGCGATCTGCTTTCCTCCACCGGTCTGACCAGCCATTGTTGAGAACGGCAGACCATTTGGTGCAGGCTCGGGATAACCTCTGTGCACCCAGCCAATACCGTCAACTTCTGGCATGTAAAAACCAATAACCTCGAAGCAACCGCAGGATGTGTGTGGATAGTCGAAGAAGCTGTGGAGCTTGACCCTCTCGTATTCTCCACCGCTCTCTTCCTTCGCAAACTCGTTAACACCGCTGTACTCTCCGCCGATTGGATCTATGATGTCACCCTTCGGAATAGCTTTGTTTGGTCCCTCCGGATCGACTCTTGCTGCTGCTCTGCCATCGAACCAGCTTATTGCACCACACAGAGATGGTCTGTCCGGGCTGACAACACAGACATTCGTTGGAGCAAAGCTCTGGCAGAGTGTGCATGAATAGAACTCATCAACATCCTCGTCATGCAAAGCCTCAACTCTTGCATCTCTCTCCTCGAATATTGGCATCGCAACCTCGTTTAGCAGCTTCTCAACGAGCTCAGCATCCGTGATGTACACAGCCTCAATCTTCTCGATGAACGGGAGCTCGTTCTTGAAGAGCATCATAGTTGCCTTTGCGATCTGCACAAAGCTGTTCAGTCCCTTCTTTATCGCACCCTTGCCGATTCTGATCCATATGTCATATCTCTGGTTAAGATGCATGTAGCCCTCAAGGTAGTTCTGGAAGTCGTGGTTTCTCCTCTCTATGACCGGCTCGAGATCGGTTTCAACCTGAGAGCCAGCTACATAATATATCATCGCATACGGGTAAGCCTTCCCCTCTTCCATCTCGTTCAGGTCTGGGCCAACTACAGTTACCTTCATGTCCTCAACTTCCTCTGCTGGAAGAGCCATAACCAGTTCAAAGCCCGGCTGCTCGGTTCCGCCAAGTTCCACATACATCTCTTTCTTCCTTATCCTCTCTCCTTCATACATGGGAGATATGTCAAACGGGAATTCAGCCTCCTCTCCAACACTCTCTATCTTCTTAACACCTTCTGGAATTTCGATTTTCTTTCTTTCCACCAAGATCAACACCCCCGATAAAATGATTAAAATAAATTAAAGCTCATTTAAAATCTCATCAAGCAGTTTCAGGTAATCTTCTTCTTTCTTCCACAGATTTCCAAAGCTCATCGCGGCATTTGGATGGTAGTAGCGATCGATTGCCAGAGCTCTTATATGGGGTGCGAAGTTCTTTATTGCTGCGAGCATCTGGGAGCCGTGGTAGTATATCGTTCCGAGCATTAGTACCAGATCATAGTTGCCGTTGCCGTCGAGACCTTTCCACTCCGGATCGAGTAGGAACTGTGTGAGCTCATGCAGCACAGCATATTTGACATTGTTGCCCTTGTATCCAGCTTCAACGAATCTCGTTATCGCACTGCCAGTAGCAACTATAGTCATGCCCTTCTCAGCGAACCTCAGCACCCTTTCAAACATGGCATCAGTCATATCTGGCCCAACGATCAGCAGTGGTCTCTTTGCCCTCTTTATCATGTTCGCAACTGGCTTTCCTTTCTCAAGGAGGGTGGCCATCTTCGGCCCCGGGATGTTTGCCGCATCAAACGGCTGTTCAAACGCCTTTGCCATTTCCATCACCTCACAGCGTCATGAATCCCTCTTTGAACAGCCTTTCCACGATCGTCGGGTTGAAGCCAGCGTAGTATGGTCTTACTGGACCTTCCACAATCTTCTTCTTGTCCCAGTCGATCTTCCAGCCGTGCTCCTCCTCAAGTATCTTCAGCAACTCCTCCCTCTTCGCCAGTGGCAGATCGCTCTCTGTTCTTACATACAGGTGCCAGTCATCCGGCATCCTGCCGAGATACTTCATGCTCAGATCGATGTAGTGTGTGAGCTTTATTGACCTTCCTCTGTCAGTGTCGTTTGGCCTGAAGCAGAGCTTGGCGATGAGCGGTATCGCCTCCTCAACCGTTTCAGCAGCTACAAGCAGATCCTGTGGTGCGGGCTCTATTCTCACCTGCTTTCCGGTTCTGACATCATAGACCATCCAGTCCTCGTCGTTGTATGGCCTGCCGAGGAATGCCCTTCTGTACTTGCTGCCGTGCGGTCCAACAACCACAGGTATTCCAAGTCTGTTCACACCTGTTGCAATTGATGCTGCCTTCTGGCTGTAAGCACCCCATGCAACTCCGCAAGCCCCAAGCCTGTTGAGGATGTAGTCTGCAATCTCTTCAAAGTTCGCCCTTATGTTCCTCTTGGCAAATATCCTCGCAACCTTTATCGCAGCGCCGTGGATGTGGGCATTGGCAACACAGCTTCCGAGGTTTGCTACACAGCCACCGTCAAAGTCGTCGTTGTATTTCTCATACACTGTCAGACCATCCTCATCCTTGTACAACCCAGCGTCCATCGCCATGCAACCTGTGGTAACCACGATATAGTTCCTTGATGCAAACTCATCCATTATCGTGTAGGCATCCTTCGTTCCATTCGGATAGTTGCTGCATCCAACTATTGCAATAATACCAGGAATCGTACCCAGAACGATTGGAGCACCAACATTCCTGATCTCGGAATCCCTGACTGGGCCTCTACTCCTCCTAACCTTCCCCTTCTCATTGATCAGCCTGTCCCAGGCAGCGTAGTTAAGCACATCTATGATCGGAATGTTCTTCGGACACACCTGCTCACATCTTCCACATGCGATGCAGATGTCCCACTCATGCTCCAGCTTGCTCTTATCTCCATTCTCAGCAGCCTCCATTGCATCTCCAATCCTTATTCCCTGCGGGCAGGCGATTGTACAGTTTCCACACTGTGTGCATGACTTGACATAGTTGGCAAACTCCTCATCAGACAGCACTGGAGAGATCCCATCTCCTCTCATCTTTCTTCTCGCCCTTGCAACCTCTACAGCTACCTCACCCACCTTGAGCGGGTCGAGTATTACAACACCCGGATTTCCATCGAGCAGATACTTGATTATGTCCTTTGGATCTGCCTTTGTCATGTCTGGCAGGGCATGCATCGCCTTCTCATTTGTGCATATTACCGGAATTCCAAGTTTCTTCGTGTGGTAGAGAATATCAGCCCTTATGCACTGCTCATCAATCACGATAACATCTGCAATTCCAGCCCTAATCGCTTTAAGCTGTCTGCCAAGAGAGCCAACGATCTTGGCCTTCTGGTAGTATCTCGTAACATCGTGAGCTGTACAGCAAATACCACCAAGATCCACCTCATCTCCGAGATTGTTCTCGTCGATGTAGTCTGCGATGTCAATGGCTGGAGGTGCATGATGACCTATGACAAGAACAACAGCTTTACTTCTGTCCAAAACACCCATACCAACTTCGATGTATGGCTGGTTGCTCTCACCCTTCGGGAATCCAAATGCACAGATCTGAGCTATATCTGCAATCTCCTTACCAAGGGCATCGATCATACCCAGATGAAGAGCCTTGGACTCATAATCGAGATAGCTTCCTTCCTGTCCGGTGTGGACAGAATCCATAACCTGAACGATTTGCTCTTCAGCATATCTCAAAGCTCTTTCAAGGTCAGCGAGAGTTTTCGGCTTAATTCCGGTTATGAGCTCTGTCAGAGGTGCAACTTCAGCAATTTCAGGGCCAAGATCTACAGGAATCTCATCAAGCTTCTTGCCAAGCATGTGCTCAATATCATGCAGCATGTGTCTTGCATGCCCTGTGTGGCATGCTGTTCCCATCGCACAGGCTATCGTAACAATTCTGCCTGTTTGAGCGGCTAAATCAATTCCACAGGCTCCCCTCTTGTTGCCTGTCAGATCACACTTACCCATCGTACAGAGACAGCACATGTCACAATACGGGGCATAGAAGGGCTTGTACCTTTTGAGCAATAGGAAGTCCCAATCCCTGAGGGTTGCAATCCCCGGCATCGGTGTTGGACCCATTGGAGCCCATTCCTTCTCCTCTTCCTCCTCCACGACTTTTCCTATCTTTATGCTTACATTTTTCAGTTCATCCAGAACAAATATTCCTTCCTTTAATTCAAAAGCCACAATTTCCACCTCCGAGGGTATCTATAAATATTACCTCCTCCGAATTCAAATAACAAACCACTAAACCAACATATCTTGAACCTAATTTTTCAGTCCCCCTCCCTGCGGTTCTACTGATCACTAAACTCAAATTATCTCAAAGCGTTTTGGTTTACTGATTTATAAGTTAATCGATATTGTTCAACCAGTAGCAATTTTTTAATCAAAGTAATACTAAGTAATAAAAATTCAAAAAATTTTCTTATTAGATGCTAATTGAGGCTATACTTCCTCTTAACCTCTTTGGATTTGAGAACTTCCGCCCCGACAGCCTCAGAAACTTCTACGAGCATGCCCTTTATCTTCGATGTCGTGGATTTTTCATCAATAACTATTTTGTCCGTTTCAGTGACCTCAAGAGCCTTGATTATGAACTCCTTGTTCAGGTGATCGAAAGTGTACTTCGCAAAGCTGTGGCCAAATGTGAAAGTCGTATTCAGGATTATCTCGGTCTGTCTTGGAGCATAATGCGTGCCTCCAACACTTATCGCAACATCCCAGCTCTTTCGTTCATCGTTTATTGCTGAGACAATGGACTCAGCAACTATTCTGCCAGCATCCTCGTTTTTCCACTCCTCCTCGCCCGAACCGATTTCGTAGAAGGCGGAAGGAGTTTTTATCTCAGATGGGCCGTGATGTGTAACCTCAAGTGTGAAGCTGAACTCAGGTAACTGATCTATTCTTTCGTTTAAAGCCAGCACATAGTTCTTTATCGTTATCGGGGCTGGCTTAGCCAATGAATAGGGCTTACCACCAAAATCAGCCGTTCCGATATTCCCGGAGACATGAACTGTGAATATCTTCCTGCCATCCGCACTTCTGTGTCTGGAGGCAAAGATTATCTCGTTAAAGTCAATATACTTTTTCAGCTTTTCATCGATGTGGTCTGCGTAGATCAGCCTCTCCCTGATTTCGGCAATTGAAATCCTATCCCCAATATGGAATTCGATGTCATCAATCACTTTTTTGTCAAGATCAAGCATTGAGAGGAGATGATCCTTTATGTTCATCCCGGCTATATCGCTTTTGCTGCATATCACCAAGTACATGCCTTCACCCATCAGGAAATCAGGTTACAATCCTCGCTCCATCTTCTTCGACAATAACCGTATGTTCAGCCTGTGACACCAGTCCTTTTGCGATCTCGGTCAGCACAGGATACCCTCTCAGAACTCCGGCCCTGACAAGCTGTCCTATGACTATATCTGAGGCATTCTCCAGCCACCTTTTTGCGAAGGGCAGTGTCTTGTACTTCTCTATCTCTTTCAGAAGGGCTTTAGCTTTCTTCATCCTTACTGGCCTGATAGCCTTCAGCGAGAATATCTCCGTCTCCCCTCTCTCCCCAACCTTCCCGGCACCATCGGTTGCAAACGGCTCTATCGCTATTACCATTCCCTCTTCGAGCTTAACTCCCCTCTCAGTACCATAGTTCAGGATGGATGGTGGGGCGTGGGCTATATAGGGCAGCAGACCATGGCCCGTGAGGTTCACAACTGGCCTGAAGCCGAACTCCCTTATCTCACTCTCTATCACCCTGCCAATCACAGCAGTATCAACTCCTGCATGGATTTCCTCAATCGCTCTTTTCAGCGCGTTTTCAGAGGCTTTTACAAGGTCATCGTTATCTCCAAGGTCGATTGTTATCGCAGTATCAGCGATTATGCCCTCGATGTGTGCCCCGATATCAAGCTTAACAATGTCACCTTCATTGAATTCCCTCGTATCTCCCTTTTTTGGGGTGAAATGAGCTGCATCACTATTTATCGAAATGTTGCAGGGAAAAGCCGGTTCCCCACCGAGTTCTCTTATCCTGTTCTCCACAAATTCCGCAACTTCAAGGAGCTTAACTCCCGGCTTGACAAGGGGTTTTACTTCCTCTTTAACAGTCTTGAGAATTTTTCCAGCCTCAATGGTTTTTTCATGAATCTCTTCAAGTTCCATAGCCAAGCTAATCTACAAAGTTTTAAAAAAATTTATCTGTTCTCAAACTCTCATGCAGATCAGTCTCTCGCGAAGAGCACATTCTCGGGCTTTCCGGCAGGTGGGTTGTAGTTCGGCGGGAAGATTCCCACCTTCCTTGCCTCCTCAACCAGCCAGTCTCTGTGATCGGGATGTGCAAGCCTTATCAAAGCTAAAGCCCTCTCCTTAACGCTGTAACCTCTCAGATACGCGACACCCCATTCCGTGACAACATACTGTGTCATCGATCTTGGGACTGTAACGGCAGCACCCTTATCCAGCACAGGCAAAATTCTCGAGTCTCCCTTGTAGGTTGAGTACAGCCCGAGAATGCTCTTTCCCTTCCTGTCTCTCGAGAACAGGCATCCCATGACAAAATCGAGCTGTCCTCCAGTGCCACTAACCTGGAAGAGCTTGCATGTTGGAGTCCTCAGCCCCATCTGCTCTGAGTTCACTTGTCCCATCAGATCGATCTGGGCAGCACCGTTTATCGAGAACATCTTGGGCTGCTGGGAAATTATGAAGGGATCGTTCGTGTAATCGACAGGGTATGTTGCCACAGACGGATTCCTGTCTAGGTACTCATACAAATTCTTGGTCCCCATCGTGAATGTGAAGACCGACTTGCCCTTGTCGAGTTTCTTGTTGTTGTTCGTAACTATTCCCTCATTTATCAGTTCAAGGATCCCATCTCCCATCATCTCGGTGTGTATGCCCAAGTCCTTAACTCCGGATTCCTTCATTATCTTGACCACAGAGTCGGGCATGCCTCCTATACCAACCTGAACGGTCATGCCGTCTTCAAGCAATCCGGCCTCGAATATGTTCTCCGCGATCATCTTGTCCTCCTCGTTGGGCGGCATCGTGAATGGCAGGAAGGGTGTCGGGAATTCCTTATCCTCAACGATGTAGTCTGCCTCCGAGATGTGGATTATCTCATCATATCCACCATAAATCCACGGCATATCTTCCTTCACAATGAGTACAACCTTCTTCGCAGATTCTGCAAGGGCTTTTAGGTGTGAACAGGTTAAACCAAAGTTGAAGTAACCATTTTTGTCCATTGGAGTTACAGGAAGGAACACGATATCGATCTTGTCCTTAAACACCTCTCTCGCAATTCTGGGAACATCATGATATAGATTGGGCTTAAAAACGCAAACCCCAAGATTCCTGCTACACTCTCTGACCGGTGCGAGCAAAAAACCGCTCGTCCACTTGAAGATCTCCCTGTCAGGATCAACTCTGAGCATTTCATAGCTCGAAATGTCTATGAATGTTCCAACCTTCACCTCAGTAAACTCATCCTTCCTCTTGGCCAGATACTTATCGATTATCAGTGCAGTATTAACAGCCCCTCCAAGCTCAATCCACATACCATCCTCTACCAAACCGGCAGCTTCCTCTGCAGAAATCAATTTTTTATCATACTCATCTTTGTACAATTGACCACCCCCACGATTTTTTGATCCAAATATAGGTAGAGTATAAGAATTTTCCTGATTTTAATTTTAGATAGTGGAGTAAATGAAAAAAAGGGGGAATAAAATCCGATTAATCGGTATTTAAAAGAATAGATTTAAATATTTCGGTTGATGAATGATTAATAGTTTGTAATATTCACTAACCCTTTGCCACTCCGATGGGCCTCAGTCTGGCAACGAGCAGGGATATTCCGGCGTTGTGAACGACATCCACAACCACATCGCTCAGCTTGTAGGCCTGTGGAGCTTCCTCTGCCAGAATCGCTCCATGAGTTGCTCTAACATAGATTCCTTTTCTGGCAAGCTCATCCTTAACCCTGCTCCCTCTCAGCTTTCTTTTAGCCATTGCCCTGCTCATAACCCTTCCACTCCCATGGCATGTCGAGCCAAAGGTCTCCTTCATCGCCTTCTCAGTTCCGAGCAGGATGTAGCTGGCAGTTCCCATGCTACCGGGTATCAGGACTGGCTGTCCTATCTTAGTGTAGTCTTCTGGCAGTTCCTTGGAGTTTCTGCCAAAGGCTCTGGTTGCTCCCTTTCTGTGGATGCAAAGCTTCATCTTCTCTCCATTCACATAGTGTTCCTCGAACTTCGCTATGTTGTGGGCAACATCGTATATCAGATCCATGCCCAGATCCGAGCCAAATATTTTCTCAAAGGTCTCCCTCGTCCAGTGGGTTATTATCTGCCTGTTAGCCCATGCGTAGTTGGCACTCGCGGCCATCCCAGCAAAGTAATCCTCTCCTTCCCTGCTCTTTATTGGAGCGCAAGCAAGCTGCTTGTCTGGAAGGGAAATATGGTACTTTCTAACTGCTCGATTAAGCACCTCGAGGGAGTCCGTACAAACTTGGTGGCCAAGCCCTCTGCTACCACAGTGGATCATAACCGTGACCATACCCTCTTCAAGCCCCATGACCTTAGCAGCCTCCTCATTGTAGATCTTTTCCACATACTGCACCTCTAGGAAATGGTTGCCACTGCCAAGAGTTCCAAGCTGGGGTTTTCCCCTATTCTTCGCTTTTTTACTGACAACATCTCCCCTGCCGCCTTCGAGACACCCATTCTCCTCGCAGTGCTTGAGATCTTCTTTAGTGCCGAAGCCGTTCCTGACAGCCCATTCTGCCCCCTTAACGAAAATCTCATCGAGTTCATCATCAGTAACTCTCAGCCTGCCCTCGCTTCCAACTCCAGAAGGTACTGCCACGAAAAGCTCATCTATGAGCTCTTTTATCTTTGGTCTAACCTCATCAACAGTCAGATTGCTCCTCAAAACTCTAACACCGCAGTTTATGTCAAATCCAACTCCTCCTGGAGACACCACACCCTCCTCTGCATCAAAACCCGCTACACCTCCGATAGGAAAGCCATAACCAACATGAACATCAGGCATGACAAGTGATGCGTACTGAATGCCCGGCATCGTTGCGACATTCGCAGCCTGCTCAACCGCATCCCTCTCCAGAATATCCATCAGCTCCCTGTTGATGTAGAAATAAGCCGGAACCTTCATTCCCTTCTTGTATGTTTTTGGCAACTCCCATTTGTAATTCGTAATCTTCTTCAGAACATTTTCCACAGAATCACCCCCAATGAGCTTTAGAATCTCAGATTGTTTAAAAAAATGTGGCAACAAGATATATAGTTTTATCCCTAGTTTTACAGCACTCAACATGCAGTAGCCAAAGTATAGAGTGTATCCAAGTTACAGAAAACATGGTTAAGTGAATGTTAAGTGAAAAATCTTAACTCCAAAGAAGCCCAGCTTCTGTGAAAGATGTCGATTCTTTCAATTTTGCAAGCTTTCTGCCTCATGCGTTTTTAATAAAAACAGTTTTGCTTTTGCTCAAAAATTAAAAAATTACTCATTCAACCTCTTGCAGACGATACAGCTTACTATCACATCCCCGCATGAATTGCATTTCACAATAAACGATCCATTAACCTGCTCTACCACAACACTTCCAGGTATAAGTTCTTTTCCGCAGGAATTACATTTGGCGAAAAACTTCTCTCCAATTTTCTTAACGATATCCGGATTCGAATCAAACCATTTTATAGCCTTTTCTAGCCTCATAAAATACTCATCATCACTCTTTCCTTTCTGAAGCATCTCATCATATGCATGCCACCACATCGTCTGCTCGAGGAATTTTAACTTCCTGCTCAGCATATAGATATAGTACGGAGCTTCACCATCTATCTCCAAGTCCCTTGTTAACCTCTCAAAATATGCTGCTATAATGTCATCGATAACCCTTTCACATTCCCCACATATACCGAATTCTATGTATCTCCCATCCACCACCTTACCCCCACATACAACGCAATTCATGTCCATATATTGTAATTCAAAGAATTTAAATTTATTCGATTATGATTAAAAATTTCGAATTAAAATATTCAATTTAAAACTGTATTAATTTTTTGTAATTCTCGCATCACAGAAAAAATTTCAAATTGCTAAAAAATGGCAAAAGCATGTGATTAGTATCCGATCCAAAAATTCTTATTGACAATGTATGCCAATCACTTTAAACTGGTTAGAATTATCAGCCATGAGTTCTCTCCAGCTTTCGGAAATCTGAGCAGTACATAAACCCCATTCAGCTTATTGCCCCTCAGTCTAACCTTTATCTCATTGTCACTCCTTTTTAGCAGATCATATTCCCCCCTATCCCATATCCTGACTGTTCCAGCCCCATATCCATCTGGAATCTCTCCTTCAAAATCCATGTAATCTACATCATGATCCTCTACCTGAATCGCAAGCCTCCTCTCTCCTCTTTTCAGGGGCATTCCTTTAGGAACCGCCCAGCTTTTTGCCACACCATTCATTTCAAGTCTGAAATCGTAGTGGTGCTTTTTTGCGAAATGCTCCTGAACAACGAAATTCATCAGAATTTTTTGAGAGATAGCAGCGATAAACCTTTCGAAAGGTTTAAATCAAAAGCCTGGCAAGAGCTATCATGAAAAAATTTCTGGTCTGCCCAGTATGTAACTCAAAAGATGTCGAACCAGATACTGGAGGATATACTGGAAAATACCACTGCAAGAACTGTGGGTATATTGGGAGCTTCATTCTGAAGATGGATGAAGGAGAATACAACGAACTGATGGAAAGAGAGAGGAAAGAGAAGAGCGATTTATAATTAATTAACATTATTGAGAAACTTCTCAAAAATTATAAATACATTCACGCTCCAGTATTTCCATGCAACCAAAACCCTGTGTTGTTGTTGACAAGAACAAAGCTGTTGTTTCTCATCCCGCTGAAATAGTTACATCGAAAGAGATCGCTTTCATGATGAAGAATTGTGACGAGCTGAGGGTTGCCCTCCCATGGGAGACCATATCCCAGCTTGGTTTAAACAAATTCAAGTTTTTTGGAGAGAATTCAATTCCTATCGATTTCAAAACGAATGGTAGCTCGGCAGAAGAAAAAGCTGAGTTCATAAGGAACCTCGTTAAAAATAAAGTATCCAGAGAAGAGATAATCTATCCCGGAAGAATCTTCATAGAGGTTGCGAAGAAAGAGGGTGTCCTCGATAAACCCGCTTTTGCTGAAGCCTGCCTAGATATCGCAAGAATGGATGGATACATTCCGGCAAGTGTTTTTTCATATCTGATGACCCCAGACGGAAAGCTTGCAAATGAGAAATACGCCAGAAAGTTTGCCGAAGAGCATGGTCTGCGATTATTCAGCATACAGGAGCTGATATTCACAAGACTCAAAAATGAGAAGCTTGTTGAGAGAGTGGTCACCGCAACGCTCCCAACGAAATTCTATGGCACATTCAAAGCAGTCGGATACAAAACACCCATAGGCGAGATTGTTGCATTGGTTAAGGGAAATGTTACTGAAGGAGAAGTTATGGTAAGAATCCACTCAGAATGTCTCACCGGAGATGTTTTTCACTCTCTGAGATGTGATTGTGGTGACCAGTTAGAGAATGCACTTAAACGAATCGACAGCGCTGGCAAGGGTGTTTTAATCTACATGAGAGGACATGAAGGCAGGGGAATCGGACTGATCAACAAGCTGATGGCATACAAACTGCAGGAGGAGGGCAAAGATACTGTTGAGGCGAATCTGGAGCTTGGATTCCCTCCTGACATGAGAAGCTATGGCATATCGGCTCAGATTTTAATGGATCTGGGCGTCAAAAAGATACTGCTGATGACGAACAACCCGCTGAAAATCGAGGAACTCAGAAAATACGGTTTTGAAGTGAAGAGAATGGAAATAGAAGTTGAGCCATGCAGGGAGAATCTTGACTATCTAAAGGCCAAGAAAGAGAAGATGGGTCACATGATTTGCAGAGTTAACATATGATTCAGGTTTAGACATCTGGAGTTAAAAGCACACACCTACGACTAGTACCACCCATACCGTAAAGTTCATAAACATACCGACAGAATGTAGAATCGCGGGCCGGTAGCTCAGACTGGAAGAGCGCTCGCTTGGCATGCGAGAGGCCTGGGGTTCAAATCCCCACCGGTCCATAAAAAAGTCCTAGCTAAAGGGTGCTTGACATAAGACAGGAACTCTAGAAACTTTCGCTCAACAAAATCAGACAGGTTCGGGGCTAAATGGAACTTGGGTTTGGTTAAATACGTTACGGGGTGGGTAAATGCCAACTCTTTATTTTTTCGCATATTTCTTTCCGTTTTTCATTATGATAATTTTAGTTGTATTTTTGTTAATAAAAAAGCCAGATTACATTCTCAGCAGGAGAATAACCATCGTGTTATTTTTTGTTGGTCTGTTTTTAGCTCCAGTGGTGACGGGACATCTTTTTTACCCAGCTAACCCTTATTTAGGAGTCGGTAGCTACCTGAACTATTTAATCGTATATCTCATAATCCCTTCCCTTATAGCCACAGCAATTTTGACCAAAGAAAATTCAGTCAGAAGAAATGCTTCTACATTTTTTATTATCCTTCTCGTTTTTGAAAGTTTTTCTTTACTCTACAAACTTCCTTTTGGACATCATCTGCCCAAAAACCCAGCGATAAAACTTGAAATAGCTCGAGATACAATGGTTCTCGGAGATTTACTACACTATTCAATCGCAGTTGCAGTTCCCGCTCTGTTCTGTTACCCTTACACAAAAACCAGAAGTGCTTTTTTGAGGATTTTACTCATTCTCGCCATACCAGTCTCACTTACGCTTGCATACATCGGAATCATGTATTTGACAGGAGGTGTGATGTGAAATGAATATAACGACTAAGGATTTAGCCAGCTATATCATCATTATGCTGATACATGGGTAATAATCTAATGTGACTGCCGGTTTGTCTTGTAACACATAACCAAATCTTTTCAATAATTTCGCCAACTCTTCTCCGCTAATGTTACGTGGGAGTTTCATACAGTGAGTACCTCTTGCCTGACTATGTGGAGTCTTAGTATGTCCGGCTTTTCATCCTCTTCAAAATTACAGTCAACCGCATCCTTGGTTATCTCTCTCAGCTCATCAAGTGAATCAGCTTGGTAAAATGTGTCATCAAAAAGTGAAATATCGATCTCAGGAGTTTCTTCTGCACTATAAACTCTTTTAATGGATTGGTACCTACCCTCAAGCGAGTGAATCTCTACTACCCATTCCATCAGCTGTTACCATCATATTTACTCTGAAAACAGGCAAAAAATAGAAGGAGTTAAAGAGGGGTTCCCCAGCGAGGGGATAGAAAAAGATACAAAATCCTCCACAACCACCGAACCCTAAATTAAAGAAAGACTTATACTTAGCTCTATCAACATACGACTATGACTGCAACCCTCCAGGAACTCAGCACCAAAGTTGAAAGAATTGAGAAGTTCCTTCAAGCTTTGATTGATGTCAACCTTGACCTGATTGAAGAAGTGGAACCTGAAGATTGGGAGATTCAGACTGTTAAAGAGAGAAAAGATAACGAGTTTTTAGACTGGAAGTCGGTCGAGAATGAATTATGAAAATCAGATTTTGATTTCCAAAAAGGCATTTAAGGAACTTAAAAGCATTCCTGAAATGGAAAGAAAGCTTATCGAGGAATAGAATATCCAAACTTGCTTTTTTCCCTCTTGTGCGTCTTAATGTTAAAAAGCTAAAAGGTCACCAGAATGTTTACAGGCTCAGAGTTGGAGATTACAGGGTGATATTTGAATATCTAAAGGGGAAGCGAGTTGTAAAAATCCTGAAGGTTGGTAAACGGGAGAGTGTTTATGACTGAATCTCCTTTAGAGGTTTTTCAAGGATTTCCTTTTCTGGAACCAGATTAACCTCCTTCCACTTCACCATGTATTGCTGGTATCTCAACGGGAGTTTTATCATACAAGGACATCCAGGCTTCCTGTGTTGTGTGCCACGATGTAGTCCCTCAGTCTTAGACGGAACCATTAGAACATTATTACACATCTGCTCGAATAACTTCCTAAAGCGAGAGGGGTTATTTTCCTGCCTATGTGGATTGCTTTAACATTTAATTTGTCTTAGGGTTTTCTGAGGAGATCATATGGGAAAGGATGTTCTGAAGGTGCGACATCTTTGAGTTCTACCGCATATCTCAGCCACTTCTCAAGGACTGGGTGGATGGGAACCCAGTGAGGGAATTTCTAAGGTTGGTATGGTACTTACATTGAGTTTCATAGGCATATTTTGATTTATTTATACCAGTTCTGGAATTCCCCGAGGGTTTTTAGCATTAATGATATTTTTGCTGAATTTCAGGTATTCCCTGATTTGTTTTCCGTCCACTTAAGCCAGTTCTTTGATTTTGCTCTGGAATGCCTGTATTTTATATATTCTTCCACCAAATCCTTTTTTACCTTAAACGACTCTCAGAATGACTCCAATTTTGCGAAGATTGGCATGCGAGAGGTTCAAATCCCCACCAGTCCATTAGAAACTTTTTAACTACAGTGTATTTTATATAAAAACAAGGGATTTACTAATTGTTCTACAAAATCAGACATATTGGATATATTTCCTCCTCATCCTCCAACATTCTCCCCAGTTAAACACCTTCTTATTTTCCAGTCACCCTATGTGTAATCCATGCGACAGAACGAGTTTACCTGTAAGCCTGATTATATCTTGTACCCAAACCTCTCGAAATCAACTCCATCAATGTCAAAAACTCACTCCTCTAGCCCAAACACCTCGGGTCCAACCACCTGCAGACCTTTCTCAGTCTTCCACTTCTCATCAGACGGCATAGTCACAACATACACATTCATCCCACACCTTATCTCTTCAGTGGTAATGGGTCTCAGCGAATCCACATCCATCAGGGTTATTATATCCGGCACGGTTACCCTTTCCACCCCATTCTCAGCCACCAGATACTCATTCTGGAAAATCAGACTTATTTTCTTATCCCCAACAACTTCCACCTGTCCCCCATAGAACCTGTTGAATCTCATCCTCGAGATCCCGGCAACTTTCCCTTCACCCAGCAGTGAACCCCCGGTAATCTCGCAGATTTCCATTATCTTCGACTCATTAGACATATCGGACATCAGAATCTCTCCAATCATGACTGATTTTGTGATCGTGTGTCTTATTGCCGACTTCTTTAGCTCCCTGCCTGTCATTGCATAAAACGAGATCCACGAGTAGCCTCCCATCAATCTCGTTATCCCTCTGGCAAACCACTCACCATACACAGAATCTATCGAATCCACGAAGATCGTATTGCCCTTTTCATCCGATATAGCCATTGGCGTTATGGATATACCATGCAGATGGAAGGTTGTCATCTGCAACTCCGGAAATGCTCTCCCCATACCATCGGCATCAACTATCGGAATATCTGAGTTCAGTCCGGCAACTATGGGAGTTAGTGAGTTCAGTCCGGCACCCTCTACTGGGACTATCGCATAGGTTTCCTCCCCAAAATAGTTTTCAAGCATTCTTAAAACAGTTATTGCCTCCTTCCCGTTTGGCAGCTTCTCCTTTAAAATTAAAGGTGAACCCATCAACGCCACAGACAATATGAGTGCATCATCCGGAACCTCTTCTGGATCTATCAGATAAGTTGTTCTTCCTTCTTTGAGAAGCTGCAGTGCCATAAGCTCAGATACGTATGCCTGCCCCCCACCACCACTTCCCAGTACTTCCGCTCCCTTTGCTATTCTTCTAACCAAGTCTTCATCAACACGAATCATCTCTATCAACCTTAAATTTTGATCTTATATTCTTCCTTTTTAGTTTTGACAACTATGGCACTTTTCGTATCTATGACACCATTCATCTCCCTGATTTTCTTTATTACCCTCGTGAACTCCTTTATATCCCCAACAACGAGCTTCACAATAAGGTCGAAGTCACCCGTAACCCAGTAAACCTCAGTTATCTCATCAAAAGAAGATAGCTTATCCAGAATCTCATCCTCATAGTTCGGCATCGTTTTGATCTCAATAAACGCAAGGATGTTCTTGCCAATTTTTTCAGGATCCACTACAACGATTTTTTTCTTGATTATCCCATCCATTTTCATTCTCTGAATTCTTCTGTGAACAGTTGCTACACCAACACTCAGCCTGTTGGCTATCTCGCTCAGAGAGATATTTCCATCTTCCTGTAGGAGTCGGAGAATATCCTTGTCTATCTCGTCCAGCATCTTTTCCCCTGTTAAGTCTGGCTATGAATATTCTTAGCTTTAATGTTTTTCCCCCATATTCAGCTCAGCTATACCCAACCCCGGTTTTTCTGGCAGGGTCATCATACCCTCCACTATCTCCATTCCACCCACAACAGGGTCTTCTTTCAAGAAAAGGTGCGAATCGAGGTCAACATACTTTATATTCTTAAAAGCTAAAGCAAGATGGGCCGCAGCCGTCAGGGAGATCCTTGACTCCAGCATACAGCCAACCATGCATGGTATTCCAGCACTTTCAGCGATATGAACTATCCTAACAGCATCGGATATCCCACCGCATTTCATCAATTTGATGTTTATTCCATCAACAGCATCACATTTAACAACATTCAGAGCATCTCTAGCTGAATGTACACTTTCATCGGCAATTATAGGTATATCGCTCCTTTCCTTTACATATCTCAGACCATCTATATCCCAGTAAGGTACTGGTTGCTCGATGAACTCCACATCGAACTCCCTTACTCTTCTAATGAACCGCACAGCAGTTTTTGGGGTAAAGCCCTGATTTGCATCGATTCTTATCCTGACTTCCAGATCACTTATAGCTTCGATTCTTTTGAAGTCTCTTTCCACATCCCCCTCTACCTTTATCTTCAGTATCCTGTAACCTCTGGATATAGCCTCCAGAGCTTTTTTTCTGACTTCTTCAGGAGTATCTATTCCGATCGTTATATCCGTCTCTATTTTTTCTCTGTAACCACCCAAGAGCTTGTATACAGGCTTGGATTGTTGCTTTCCTATCAGATCGTATAAAGCTATGTCCAGTGCTGCCTTTGCAGCAGGCATCCCTCTGAAAGAGTTGATCTTCTCATACAGAACTTCCAGATTTAGCTCCTCACCGATCAACAAAGGAGAGATGGATTCTATAAATGATAAACACCCCTCCTGATTGTCTCCGGTGATCATGAGGGTTGGCGAGCCTTCGCCAATCCCAAAATGTTCCTCACTGAAAATTTTTACGAGAATGTTACTGGAACTCGTCATCGTGCCTAAAGCTATCCTGAACGGTTCCTTTAACGATAAATCGTATCTTCTCACATCTATTCGCTCTATCTTCATACTCTCTCCCAACTGTTCAGCTCTTTTTAAGCTCTTCTGCAAAATCCTGGATTATCCTGTCCAGAAATTCCTTGAACTTCTCCTCACTCTCCATAACAGAGTACTTGCCTTCATCTATCTTTTTCCGCTCCTCTGCAAGAAAATCATCTGCAATTCCGTGCTTTTCCAGTATCGAAATAATTCTGCTGGCTGTATCAACCAGCCTGAACGGGCCGTACATTTTGGGCTCATCCATCAATCCCCTTGCACTGGTCAGCACATAACATAAAAGTTCAAAAAATTCCTTGTTCAGTTCACCGTCATTCATCAAAACCACCTTTAAAACCAGCCATCTCCACCATACTTCTCGAGAAACACTACACCTTTTCTCCTCTCAGGTGGACTCGGTGATTCATCCGGATATCCAAGAGTAACGAGCAGTTCCGGGACTATATGTTCTGGAAGATCAAGCAGTACCTGAACCGCTTTTTGATTGAACGATCTGACCGGGCATGCTCCCAGGCCAAGATCACATGCCATTAACAGCATGTTCTGAGCTGCCATTGCAACATCAAAAATAGATATGTTCTCTTCAAAGTTCCCTGCAAGCCCCATATCTCTGCAAACAGCTATGATCACCGCTGGTAGATCGAACATTCCTGGTGACATCGCTTTTATCTTCTCGATGTTCTTTTTATTTCTGACAACCACAAACACCCAGGGCTGCATATTGCCAGCAGATGGTGCCCATATTCCTGCCTCAACTATTTTCCTGATCTTATCCTCTTCCACCTCTTGATCCCTGAACTTCCTTATGCTCCTTCTTTTGAGTATGACCTCAAAAAAAGAGGTCATAATTTTCTCTCCTTCTCAGGAGGTTTCATGTAGGTCAACCTGCTCTGTTTCAAACCCAGCCCGATCAGAACCTCCAGAAATCTGATAGATGCGGCTGCTGGATCGATGACCGGTACATCGTATCCCTCCTTGGCTAACATCTCATGCAGATCATCTGCAACGCCCATCATTCCCGTGCACCCCAGAATCAGAACATGAGCCTTGTCCTCTTTAATCGCCTTCAGCATCTCTTCGAACAGGGCATTCTTCAGCGTATCTTTGTCGTGAAGCTCAAGAACAGGAATGTTCACACTTCTGACGGATGCAAGCTTCTCATAAACCCCTAGAACCTTTGCAATGTTCTCTATCATCGGAATAACATTTTCTAGTACAGTTACAACGGAGAACCTCTGTCCTAAGGAGCATGCTAAAAGCATGGATGGTTCTGCCGCGCCAACAACCGGGATATCCACAACTTCTCTTGCAGCCTTAACTGCTGGATCTCCAAAGCAATCAATTATTACTCCATCGAACCCTTTCTTCTCAGCTTCGATTACCTTGTTGAGAATGTCCGGAGCAGCAAGAGCCTCATCAAACTCAGACTCTATCGATGCCGTGCCTTTATCGAGATGGACAACCTCAATTTCCTCAACCTCGCTTGAAGAATGACTCCCGAATTCTTTTTTTACCTCTTCATCAAATATATCGACAATTATCGGAACTATCACCCTTATTCTCATAATTCCACCCCCAAAATAAAAAAATTACATTGGCATAACCTCAGGCCACTTTCCTCTGATGTTCCTGTATATTGCAGTCAGAACGGCCTGAACAACTACTGCCACAATGAAGGCATCAACTGCCGGAACCGTTGTTAGTGTAAATAACCCAAACCCGTTTGGTGGAGGAGTTGTGCAGAAAGCCACTATGGAACCGGCAGCCCAAGCAACGAACATTAAAGGCCTCCATTTTGGTATCCTGTCGAGGTTCTCGTATTTGTACATGTCCCTGTGGAATAGGAAGTAGTCTGTCACATAGACTCCTCCAATTGGTGGTATTGTTGCACTCAGGACCATCAGCCACTGAATGAACCTTCCGTAAATCCCTGATAGGGCTATTATTATGCCAAGAACTCCCGCAACCAGCGTTAGTTTCCACTTGGGCCAAGTTCTGAATATAACTGATAGATTGAGGGCTGCAGAATACAGGTTGTTGTCGTTTGTTGTCCACTGTGCCAAGATCAAAACGACTATTGCAATCAATCCCCATCCGAGGCCAATCATTATCTTTACAGCATCCCATTCACCAACAGCATGTGCAAGGATGGATCCAAGGTACACCATCAGGCTGAAGCCTATCAGAAAGCCCAGTATCGCCGCTCCAACAGCGTGCTTCCTGTCCTTTGCGTATCTCGTAATGTCCGGCCCTATAACCGCTCCAACCATGAACGATCCGGCTATTATCGATGCTGCTACACCGAAGGGCAACGGATCTCCTGGTGGTGGTTCAACAATCAGCTGGCCCCATGGATGCTGGTTCAGTATCTGGATGAGCGATGCGAAGAGTATGATTACCATCAATGGAACTGCAACCTTACTCAGCGTTGCAATTCCTCTGTAGCCATAGATAGCTGTTGCAAGCATGAGAATTCCACCAATCACAATCAGCAGTTGTGTGCTAACCGGCACTCCGGCTATCAAATCTATTCCCTTCGCAGCAGTCTCTCCGAATAGGCCAAGCTGAACGGCAAACCAGCCATAACAACCCATTGCCAGCACTGCAGCGGTCACATAAACACCAATATCTCCAAAGGCAAACCTTCCAATCATCGCTGTTGATAACCCAGTGTCTGCTCCAACTATTGAACACAAAGAATTCACGATCGTCAAAACGAGACTACCCAAAACAATCGCCGCAGCTGCTGACTTCAAATCGAGACCAAAACCAACAACACCACCGAGCATCAAAGCTGCCAGACACATTCCAATACCTATCCAGACCAAACCCATCTCAAGCCAGTTCTTTCTAAGTTCCATTGGCACAGGTTCTCTTTCATAGTCCTTGAACATCTCAACTTCTCCACCCTCTCCCAAACATAACACCTCCAAAAAAATTAAATTTTCAGGTAGCCTGCAGCCTTCACCCTGATTCTGATCGCATTTCCAGGGAGATATGCTAAAGGAACTTCATCTATGTCAACAATTTCAACAGTGTTCGGATCTGCTCCAGCCTTGATTGCTTCCTTCACAGCTATTTCCTTGGCTTCCTTCAAAACATCCTCTCTGCTTCTCTCCTCCAGCGAGAAGACCTTATCAATCTCACCACTAACCTGAGCTATTGCCGCACCAATGGCATTCGCAACCTCGAAGTGCGGTGGCTTGATTACCTCCGATGCTCCTCTCAGCTCATCCGGGATGATTATGCTCCCTCCACCAACAAGTATAACGGGAACAGGCTCAGGACTAGTTTTCATCCTGTCTATTGCCTCCTCAACCATCGTCTTTATTTTCCCAGCAGCTTTTTCAACAAGCGTTTTATCCAGATTCTCAACCTTCGATGGATCTCCAAGCTTTATTCTCCCCAGACTGACAGCTATGTCGGTTGTTGTGAGAGTATTTCCTCCAAAAACCAGAGCCTCTTTTTCAAGCCTGTATCCAACACTTCTGGGGCCTACCTTAACATCTCCGTTTACTTCCTCGACGATGCTTCCTCCTCCAAGTCCGATGGAGATCAGATCTGGCATCCTGAAGTTCGTTCTCACACCGCCGATCTCAACTGCAACAGAACTCTCTCGTGGAAATCCATTAACCAGGACCCCAATGTCTGTTGTTGTGCCCCCAACATCTACTACTACAGCATTTTTGAGCCCTGAAAGGAATGTTCCACCTCTAAGGCTGTTTGCCGGTCCCGATGCAATTGTTAACACAGGATATTTCAGCGCGTATTCTGCGGACATCAGCGTACCATCGTTCTGAGTTATGTAGAGCTGAGCATCTATTCCCTTCTTCTTCAGTGCATTCTCAAAGGACTTCACAGCAATTTCGGCAACCTTCACGACTGCAGCATTCAAAATCGCGGCATTCTCCCTCTCCAGCAGGCTTATACTCCCGATTTCGTGAGATAGAGATATGGGTACATCGCCCATTATTTCCCGCACGATCTCGGCAACTCTAAGCTCGTGCTCATTGTTTACAGGAGAGAAAACTGCCGAGATCGCTACTGACTCAACACCTTTTTCCTTTAAATCTTTTACAGCCCTCTTAACCTCCTCTTCATCCAGTGGAGCCAGCTCTCTGCCATCGTACTCATGTCCGCCGTGAACTATGTGCGTGTAACCACCAATAGCCTCCACCAGATCTTCGGGCCAGGAGATAAGGGGCTTTATCGACAGCGTGGCGGGCCTCCCTATACGGATGATACCAACCCTCGCCAGATTTTTTCTTTCAACGATGGCATTCGTGCAGTGGGTTGTTCCAAGCATTGCATATTTTATCTCACTTGGATCAACGGATGAGTCCTTCAAAACACCATCTAAAGCGTTTAGAATGCCCGTTGTTACATCCTCAGTGGTTGCCACCTTGATTTTGGCCACGGGCTGATCGTTTTTATCCAGTATGACTGCATCGGTATTCGTTCCACCAACATCAATACCAAGGCGGTATGTCATTGCATTCCCCCCATAATCTCCTCAATGGGTTTATATTCAACATCATAGCCGAAGTATTTGGGTCCAGCCACTTCAAGACCCTTCTCAGTCCTCCACATCTCGCTGCATGGTATGCCTATGACAAAGCATCTGTAGCCGTATTTTACAGCCTCAGTTGTTATGGGCATGGCTGTCTCTAAATCGAGAAGGGTTATCAGATCAGGAACGCTTGCAATCACCTCTCCATCCTTGATTGCAACGAGGTTCTCGTTCTGGAAGTGCACCAGCAGGTTCTGACCCTTGTACTCATCTATGCCTTCAATCTTTATCTCCCCTCTGGCAAATCCACCTGTGGTTCTCCTTACAACATCTACTATTTTGCCTTTAAACAGCTCAAACCCATTGGATACATCCAGAACAGCATCTATCGGGTTGCCTTTGCTTTCCTTAGTTTCCCTAACTGCCGCACCCAACTTCTCTGCCAATCCCATCGTGCCGGGTATTGCTGCCTTCTTTAACTCCTTTCCAGTCATTGGATACAATGCGATCCATGCTGTGCCACCGAATCTTATCGTTATATCCCTCGCAATCCACTCCGCCCAGTAGTTATCGCAGGTTTTTAGCAGCACCGTGTTATCTCTCTCATCTGCCAAAGCCATTGGTGTTACGGTAACGCCGTTTATGTGGAAGGTTGTCATCTGCAACTCCGGAAATGCTCTCCCCATACCATCGGCATCGACTATCGGTATCCCCATCTTCGCTCCCACTGCCAGAGGGAAGGTGGAGTTCAGGCCTCCAGCCTCAATCGGCATGGTTGCATAAACCTCTCTCCCGAGGTACTCGCTGAGCGTTTTGAAGGCGTTTATTATCTCGGTTCCCTTTGGAATTTTTTCCACGATAACCGTGGGTGATCCCATCCCGGCAGATGGAATTACCAGAGCATCATCAGGAACCTCCTTAACATCCACAACGTTTATCTCGTATCCCTCATCCAGAGCCTGTATTGCTGTTAGCTTCCCAAGATAGGGATCTCCACCACCACCAGTTCCGAGAATTGCTGCACCAACAGCCAGATTTTCAATGTCCTCTTTATCCAAACTCCTCACAATATACCCTCCCATTCAGTTCTTGATGACTTGATATTCTGTGTCACTGATACAGTATGTCATGAAAAAATTTTTCACAATATTTAACTTTTACGGGATACTTTTCATAGATTAGGAGTGCAATTGTAATGCTCTTGACTGCTAACTCAAAATAGAGATCTGGCTTAGTCTTTAGACAAAATAGGACTAGAATTATATGTTAATGGTCTGTCTAAACAAATTAGAATTGGTATTAAGCCTGAATTGGATGAAAATATTTTTCAGCAATATTGGTAAACGAAAAGTTACACCTCCCTCGTGCTAATGCCTCAACACATCTAAACACACAAGCTTCAATGCCAGCCTTTATATATACCACAAACTTAATAAACACAATTCAGTGAGGTAGGTTAGATGCATATGGGCCCGTGGCTCAGCTTGGTTAGAGCGCTCGCCTGATAAGCGAGAGGTCCGGGGTTCAAACCCCCGCGGGCCCATACCAATTTTGGTTTGGGTCTTTAATCAGGTGTTCTGGCTGTTATCTCCTCCCAAACTTTCTGAATATGGCCCATCAATCAACTAATGCTACAATTATTATTGCTCCACCCATTAAGGCTGCATAACTCTTCTCTTTTACAATTACTCTAATTACTCTAAATTCATCATTGTTCATTTACTTGGTCGCTTTTAATATTTACTCTCAGCTTGTACTCACTCGGTAAAGCTGTTGTAATCTCAGGGAATGATCTGCACAAACGATATATGTGATTGGGACTCGACATACTTAATATAAAAATCCAGAGAGAAGAATGTATCATAAATGTGAAATTCTGTTATCTACCTAGTACAAGATACGGAAATGAGTTAAAGAAATTGTCAAATCAAAAGGAAAGAATATTTAATACAATAGAGCTAAGCTGGCATACGAACAAACCATGTCCCACACCAAATAAAAGGCATACGGCACCAAAGGCAAGTAATTTTGGAATCCGGCTCACTGCTATTTCTTTCTGTACTTAAGAAAATATCCGATAACGAAGCCTATCAACGCATAAAAGATAGGTATTGAAGCAGAATGGATTAAAGGAAAGTACGTCAATGGGATGTGAAAACCGATCGCTTCTCCAGTCTGAAAGATATAGGTGAACAGTTGACCAAGTGTCAGGAGTGCAGGATAACTCAGCAACACGAATATGTAGTTGTAACCGTATAGGAGTCCTACCTGAATGCAAATTCCAGCTACACAACCTAATATTGTTGCAGCTTTCTTCATGATAGCCTACCTCATTTTATACGGATTAACGCTCTCTACGAAGTCCAGACTTTAACTTTATTACCATCATTATTGCTCTTCATTTCACCTCACACCACAACAGATAAAAAGTGGAAATGTGGTAGTCTTACACTGCTCATCCCATAGACTCTGCAATCTTGATTAATTCTTCCTTGCTAATCATTCCAGTCATCGTTACAACCACATCGCCCTTCTTGAACATGAGCATGCTGCTGCCGTAGATTTCGGCGTATAACCCTTCGCTATCTTCAACCTTTACATTCTCAGCATTCTGCATTTTAGGTAATTCTTCCCCTTTGGCTTCGGTTATCATCAGCATCTTGTCTTTCTTAGCGTACATGAGGCTAACGGAATTAAACATCAGACTAACTTCCTTCAACTCGTAGCCGGCAGTGTATGCTGGTTTGAGAATCCTGAAGTCCACGTGCTTTTGTGCTTCCTCAACGCTGTTGAACTTCTTAATTCCAAGATCTTCTTCAGTTTTTATTTTCGCTCCCTCCGGTGGCGTGAACTGAAACTCATCATCACTTACGCCAGTGTTGAATTCCACGTTGATGTACTCTACTGTCGACTTTATACCTCCTATGCTATGCTCGATTTTCAGCGGATACCAGTATTCCTTGTCCACCCACATCTTCGCTTCAATGCTTTCGTTATCTTTAGGTGTAAGCTGAACAACATAGCAATCTCTGCCCGATACCTTCTCGCTGCCAAGAATCTTCACGTCATAACGTTTAAGCATGTCCTTGACGAGTTCTCCGTAGTCCGGGTTTACCTGATTGTACTGCCCAACATCCATTACAAAAACTTCGTTTTTCTTCTCATCGTAAATCCACATTTTCTCGCCGTTTGAAACTATCAACGTACCCATCTCTTTGTTGTGCATTCTCACCTTGTTTGGTTTTTTGAACACGTATTCGTATTCCATTACCATTTTTCCGCTTTTTCCTTCGGCTGTAACTCTAAGAATTCCCTTAAAGTCCTTTACGGCGTTGTACTTCTCTTCAATATTCCTCGCCATTTCTTCGGCACTCATCTGGGTGCAGCCAGCCAGCAGAACTGTGGAAAGCAAAGCTAACAGTACCAGCATCAACTTACCGCGCATGTAAAGCGATTATGTCGAAAATATATAAAATTTGCTTTTTCATATATCCCCATGGGTAGTTCCACACACCCATAGGTGATCCTTAACGACCTTCCTCGATCTGCTGTAAAAGTTGTTAAAGAGCTTAAACCCCCACCGCACTGCTTCATCACTCGTGCATACGAAAATGTGATTTGCATCGTACGCATCGCCCACATAGAGACCCATAGCAAATCCCTTTTCTGCCACTACAAAAGCTACCTTCGCATCGCTACAAACGCGCATCTCCCCAAGCCCGATAAACTTCTGTACGAGTTCCGGGTGTTTAGATACGCACTTCTCAAACACGTTTTCTGTCAGAACGAGCTTTATATCCCTTTCTTCTGCCAGATACGTAAAGAGAGCAGGAAACTCCGGATGATACACAGGCGAAACACCTTTTATCCAGTTCGATGCTTTAAGAATTCTTATCCAGTCCTCAGATAGCTCAAAGGGGTCGCTACTCCGGACCAAATAGCCTCCGTAGAGGTAGTGAATTTCCTTCATCAGTTCTTCTGGGATAGGAGAAGTGTCGTGGGTTCTGAAGAATTCTCCCGTATCTTTGGCAATAGAGAGAAGCTTCTCGACTTCAACAGCTTTCTCCAAGATGATCCTGCCCAGAGCAGTTAGTCTGTAACCTTCGCCACACCTTTCGACCAGTCCAGCTTCAACAAAGTTTCGTATGTGGGGTTTGACAGTATCTCTTGACACATCTAAAGACCTCGCAAGGCTTGAAATACCAGCGGGGTTTTCCAGCCCTTCAAGGATTTTTAATTTTAGAGGTGTAGTACTCAGACTAATTAGATGCCTGAAACCGATGCTCATTGCGGTCTCTTACACCTTAAAATTTAATAAAGTTACGAGGATTAACTTTTTAAGAGACATTAACACCTTTTACCAGTGCAAAATATGCAGTGCATCCTTGAAAGAGATCAGAGGATAAAAGACGAATAAATTAGCCAACTAATTAGAATGGAATCAGTTTAGTCAGTTTAAGAGTTTTAAGCTCCTTTGCCTTTCCGTCTCCATACCAGCAGCAATATCAGTACCAGTGCTAAGAATGCCAAAATCACGATAAATACAAGAGATAGTCCTACCGGCTCAGATACTGATACCACCAGCTCCTTCTTTGGAGAATATGCATAAACGACGCCGTTGGACAGTATTTCAGCCTGAAATTCGTAGTTTCCATCTTTCCATCCTTCTTTGGGTATGTAGTTGTATTTTGTCTCGGTTTTACCCATAAGCAATACTGATGACTTGTAAATTTCCACGCTATCATCCGTTGTGCCTGTTACATGCAGGACTACTGTTGCGTTTGGTAATTCCCTATATAGGTTCTCAATCACCGCCAGTAATTGAACATACACAATCCTGTACAATCCTGTCGCCATCTTTCACGGGTAGTACATCAAATGCTTCGAAGCGGACAGCCTCTATAGCGAATTCAATTCTCTTGTGCTCATCGGGTTTAAGGGTAAAGCTCTTACTTGCTACCTTCTCATCAAATAAATATGCGATTGCGGTATAATTGCCTGGAGTGACCTTCTTTTCAAGCTTCCTGTAAGCAGATGCGATTTCATAGTCCCCTTTGAAAAGCTTAATCAGTGCAGTATTGGCTACATTGCCTACGGGATCGAGTGCAAAAATCTCAACATAGGCTTTTTCACCAACCACAGTCACATTCGCTTCCTGTGCAGCTGAAACCACAACTTTTACTGGCAGATTACCCTCTGTTTCATATACAATAGCCTCGACCCTCACAGTATAATTACCCGGTATTGCATCTTCATCGGCTTTGAGCTCAATGTAAACTTTCCTGTATTCATTGGGTTTCAGGAAGTATCCAGTGGTGGAAAAATTGACTTTTATGAATTCAGGAGCCACATACGATAGATTGATATACACAGATCTGTTCATTTTGTTAAATACCACTACAGACACATCTTCTCCTTTTATATTTTCACCCTGTGCTATGACATAGTGGTGAGAGTAAAAACTCCCTGAAATCGCAACCTTTAAAGCACTACACGGAAAAATCAGCAAACAGAGCAGTATTAACAGGTACATGATTGTTCTCATTTTATCACCCTCTACAGGTTCATTATCGTAACATAGTATGTCCCCTGGTAAGTTTTTGCTGGAAGTTCTGTACCGACGCTGAGCCAGACATATATTCCGCTGGCCAAACCGCTTTCATCTGTTGCTGAGAGGGACTCTAAACCTTTAACAGTAGTGAATGCCGTCGTTACGAGAGATGCAGTATTTTCGTTGTTCTTGGCATTATTCTCAAGTGCAATTTCTCCGGGTCCTGGGTTTTCGCTGGTGGTGCTCACATTAACAGTATAACCACCACTGCTCCACTGTGCATCGGTTTTTGCCTGAATCTTGTGTTCCACATTACACACTGTCACAACATCTATTTTCCCATCAACAGGTTCCGTTATCGGATTATCACTGCTTCCAAGAGCTACAGCGCCAAAACTAAACGATGTATCCAGAATGCTGATTTCACCATACCAGAGCATTTCGTTGTCAATGTCTTTCAAACTGTCGCTCGCAGAACTGTTGTCTACAACCACCACCTTGATAATCCACTTAGCTACCGTGCTGTCTGACTCTGTCGCAACCTTCCCCGGTATGAAATGCAGATACCAGGTTCCGGTGGTATATGTCGTATCCACGGGGCCTCTGCTTTCACTCGCATCTATCCCCCATGTGCTCCAAATTGGCCCAACAAATGTCCATACGCTGCCCGTCCAGCGATAAGTTGCCTGAGTCTGCGGATTGTCACTACTTGGCTCATCGTCACCGCTGCCATCGGCATCATAGTATATATACACGGTGATATTCTCAATGTCGCTGTAACCATTGTTATCCAAAGCCTCGATCTTTATCGTGTATTCTGTTTGAGGTGTCATCTGGTTGTTAGCATCGGTTAGTTCATCTTCAAGTAGCAAGCTAACACTTACGATCTCGGGGGCTTCATTTATCAGGGTTGAAATTTCCGGTTGTATGAGTAGTTGAAGCAGGGGACATAATTGCTACAGTATATGATTGCTACTAAGATTAGTACTGCTACCACCACCAGTTCCAGATCTGCCATAACCAGAAAATGATTCTACTCATATATTATATTTTTCTTATCTATCTATATCCTCGACCCTATCTATATCCTTAACCAGTTGTTACTTTCTCATTCTCCAATATTGACCGTTATTATCCGTTTATTGCTTTCTCGCTGAGATTCACACAGATTTGTTGAATTAAGAGATAATTTCGGGAAAACATATCCATTTCAGATACGAACTTTGAATAGGATGTAGAAGTAATAATATAATAACGATAGAACCGCCAATAGAACCGCCAAGATATAAACTTAAACGTTGGTTCCAACGGATTTTAACAAAATGATTAATTATTATTATATAATAACGAAAAAAAATTTAATCTCAAAATTGATTTTCTCATCGAATGTTAAGTGTGATCATAACAGCGTACAAAAACGCTGGGTATATCGAAGAGAACATAAAGAAGCTAAACCACAACGCAGAGATAATAATAGCCGCTGACGAGCCAGATAGCGAGATCAAAGAGATCGTTGATAAGTACAACCTCAAACATACCTTCAGCAATAAAAGGAGAGGAAAATGGAGGGCTTTGAACGATGCGTTAAAGCTGGTAGAAGGAGATAAAATTCTGTTCCTCGATTCAGACACAAGAATAGTCGATTTTGATCCTGAGATACTGGATCACTATTCAGTTGTTGAAATTCGCAAGGAGATAAACTCCTCCACTCTAATGGAGAGGCTCGTGAACATAGATTATTTCAACATGTTCTTAACCGCCAAGCTATCATCCAAGCTCGGAACCTGTCTGGGTTTGAATGGCTCGGCATTCCTGATAAGGAAAGATGTCATTGAAAAATTCAGATTCAGAAGAAGGATCGTTGAGGATGCCGATCTTGGAGTTAGAGTTGGTATTGCAGGAGAGAGCTTTTTCGTGGACGGGAGAGCTTTAACCAAAGCTCCGAATAGCCTTAAGAAATGGCTCATACAGCGTGAGAGGTGGGCTTTGGGAGGAGCGGAGATAGTAATGGAGTTCCTCTGGGATTTGATAAAGAAACCAGTTAACATTCTGCCAGTCCTGTTTCTTTTCTATCCTGCAATTATCGGCTTTCTGCTCGACTTAATCCTGCCAGACTATCTCCTGCTCAAAGCCATGTACCTGATTCTGCCACCAATACACCACCTACCAGTAAATATAGTATCTCTAACGCTACTCGCGATTTTCAGCATGCTATCCTTCAGAAATCTGGTTGCCTCACTAACCTCATTCGCCGTATGGGCTCTTGCGATGATACTGCTCTCACTCACAACCAACTACAGAATAGAATTCAGGCTACTACCGATATACTACTTCTTCTACTCACCATTGTGGGCGATGATATGTTTCGTAACATTGTTGAGAGCCATATCATGGAAAGTTTTAGGCTGGGAAATAGAACTCAGAGACTGGGTTGTGTGAGGGATTCGATAACCGTTAATTTAAAATATCCATGAGTTTTTTTGACTTAATACATCGTTTAATTTGAATACGATCTGAATACTGGAGGATAACTGGGTTAAAACCCGTAGGAGGCGTAAAGCCGAAAGCACTACGGTGATGGAAATGCTTGTGGAAAAAGAAGTGGTTAAGAAAGCCGTAGAAGAGGCGATAAAGAAATCCAAGGACAGAAACTTCCTCGAAACGGTGGAAGTTGCAGTAAACCTGAAGAACCTGGACATGAAAAAACCAGAGAACAGAATAGATGCTCTTGTAACACTACCCAACGGCACCGGAAAGGACAGGAAGGTTGGAGTCTTTGCCAAGGGTGATACAGCGCTCAAAGCCAAAGAGGCTGGGGCGGATGTCGTGTTTTCAGCTGAAGATATCGATGAGCTTGCTAAAGACAAGAGAAAGCTTAGAAAAATTGCAAACGAGATGGACTTTTTTATAGCTGAAGCTCCGTTAATGCCAGAAATCGGTAAGAAGCTTGGACCGATTCTTGGGCCAAGAGGTAAGATACCGCAGCCAATTCCGCCCCTTTCAGATCCAAAACCAGTCATAGATAGGCTCAAGAAGTCCGTCAAGATAAGAACAAGAGATAAGATGACATTCCACGCTCCAGTTGGCACGAAGAACATGAGTCCCGATGAGATCTCAGAGAACATCCTCGAAATACTCAAAGTGGTTGAGAACAAATACGAAAATGCTGTAAATAATGTGAAGTCAGTATATGTTAAAACAACGATGGGTCCTGCGGTGAGGGTGATATAATGGCGGCAGTTAGAGGTGCTGTACCCCAGTGGAAGCTCAAGGATGTTGAGGAACTTAAAGAGCTAATGAAGAACTACCAGACCATCGGCATAGTCAGCTTCAGGGGTGTTCCAGCGGGACAGATGCAGAAGATCAGAAGAGAGCTAAGAGATAAGGTAAAGATAAAGGTTGTCAAGAACACATTGATCGAGAAGGCCATCGAGGAAGCGGAAGAGTTCGAGAGCCTTAAGGAATTCCTCGGTGATCAGGTGGCTTTTGTAGCTTCGGACATGAACCCCTTCAAGCTGTTTAAAGAACTCGAAAAGACAAAAGAACCATCCCCTCTAAAACCAAATCAGGTTTCTCCCGTTGATGTTGTTGTTGAGAAGGGGCCAACCTCATTCCCACCCGGACCCGTGCTTGGAGATCTGCAGATGGGTGGGTTACCAGCTGCGATCGAGAAGGGTAAGATAGTCATCAAAGATACCGTAACCGTTGTCAGAGCTGGAGAAGTTGTCAAGCCAGAGGTTGCAAAGGCTCTGTCGCTGCTCGAGATCAAGCCCGTAAAGCTGGGACTTGACACGAGAGTGCTGATGGAGAAGGGAATCGTGTTCACACCAGAGGATCTCGCAATAGATGTCGAAGCCGTCTCTGGCCAGTTCACCGAGGCCTATACAAAAGCCCTGAACCTTGCAGTGAACTCAGCATATGTGATCCCAGAGACTGCGGAGATACTCATAGCAAAGGCATTCATGAATGCCAAGAACCTTGCAGTAAATGCTGGACTGCCAGTTAAGGAAGCAATTCCAGAGATTCTCGGAAAAGCTTACTCAGAAATGATGGCAATTGCATCACTGCTCCCAGAAGAGGCTCTGGATGAGGACTTGCTGGCCAAGGTTAAGTCCGTGGAGGTTCAAAAAGTTGAGACCGTGAGTGTGGAAGAGGAGAAGAAGGAAGAGGAAGAAGAGGTAGAAGAGGAAGAAGAAAGTAAGGAAGAAGAAGCGATTGAAGGTCTTGGTGCTTTATTTGGATAAAAAAAGGAGGTAATGGATATGGAATATGTGTATGCTGCTTTAATTCTGCACTCCGCTGGAAAGGAGATAACCGAAGATGGTATTAAAGCGATACTCGAGGCTGCAGGTGTGGAGGTTAACGAGGCTAGGGTGAAGGCTCTGGTTTCTGCACTCGAGGATGTGAACATAGAGGAGGCAATCGAAAAGGCAAGCTTTGCAGTAGCTCCGGCTCCAGCAGCGGCTCCAGCAGCGGCTCCAGCAGAGGGTGCAGAAGAGGAGAAGAAGGAAGAGGAAGAAGAGGAAGAGGAGAAGAAGGAAGAAGAGGCAATCGAGGGACTTGGAGCACTGTTTGGATAAATCCCTCAAATTTGTTTTTTTGTTTTTTTGAGCTTAGCTTTTCCGTTATTTTATTTTGTATTCATATTATTGATTATTTAGTAACATCAGGCCAGAAAAACTGTTAATGCAGGCAAACAACAAAACTCAGAAATTTTTTTAAATTGCGTTATTGTGCAATGGTGCAATGTTTTCAAAAATTCTTGTGGCGAACAGAGGAGAGGTTGCTGTTAGGGTTATGAGAGCATGTAAGGAAATGGGTATTAAAACTGTTGCTGTTTATTCTGACGCAGATAGAAAAGCCTTTCACCGTGTTTATGCTAATGAGTGTTATTACATTGGTGATTCAGATCCAAAAAAAAGCTATTTGAATATGGATAAGATAATTGATGTTGCCAAAAAGAGCGATAGCGAAGCGATCCATCCGGGATATGGTTTTTTGTCTGAAAACGCTGAGTTTGCGAAGAGGTGTGAAGAGGAGGGCATAGTCTTCATTGGGCCTCCATCCAAGGTCATCTCAGCCATGGGCTCAAAGGTTAATGCAAGAAAGCTGATGAGGAATGCCGGGGTTCCAGTAATTCCGGGAAGTGACGCTATTGAAACTCTGGAGGAAGCTAAAGCTTTTGCTGAAAAAATTGGTTATCCAGTTGCCGTTAAGGCATCCGGCGGTGGAGGAGGCATCGGGATAAATATAGCCAACAACGAGGGGGAGCTTGAGAGGGCATTTAAGAGAAGCAAAAAGCTCGGAGAGTCCTACTTCAAGGATCCATCAGTGTACATCGAGAAGTATCTTCCAAAACCGAGGCACATCGAATTTCAGATCCTTGCAGATGATGAGAATGTTGTCCATTTGGGCGAGAGAGAGTGCAGCATCCAGAGAAGGCATCAAAAGCTGATTGAAGAGGCTCCTTCTCCAGTTTTCGATGAGGAAATGAGAGAGAAGTTTGGAAGGTTGGCTGTGAAGGGAGCAAAGTACATAGGATACAGAAATGCCGGAACAATGGAGTTTCTATATCAGGACGGAGAGTTGTATTTCCTGGAAATGAACACGAGGCTTCAGGTTGAGCATACAGTCACGGAGATGGTAACGGGAATAGATATCGTAAAGGAGCAGATACGAATAGCGAGTGGAATGGGTCTAAGCTTCGACCAGGAGGAGGTTGTCCTGAGAGGGCATGCGATCGAATGCAGGATAAATGCCGAGGATCCTGTGAATTTCCTCCCGAGGAGCGGTGTTATTACACACTACAGATCTCCTGGAGGGACAGGAATAAGGGTTGATAGCGGAGTGCATCAGGGTTATGAGATCCCTCCATACTACGACTCGATGATATCCAAGCTACTGGCATGGGGTAGAACCAGAGAAGGTGCCATAGCAAAAATGAAGAGGGCCCTGTATGAGTATATCATAGATGGAGTTGAAACGAACATTCCGTTCCATATGGTTGTTCTCGATGATCCCGATTTCGTCAGCGGGAATATTCACACGAAATTCGTCGATGAAAAGGACATCCCGAGCAGGGTTAAGGAGGCCATGCCCAGCATAGTGAACCTGAAGAAGAGGCTGGACGAAATATTTAATAAAGAAGAAGAAATTAACGAAAAAATAATAGCAATTGCGATATCCGCCATAAATGCCTACAAGAGGTTGGAGTCCGAGATAGGTTTGGTAGATGTAAACACATCTGAAAGCTGGAAGATTGATGCAAGGATAAAAAACCTCAGGTGGCTCTAGGATGCCAGATGAGAAGCTCGCAAGAGCATTGAGAGCCAAAATTAGAAGGCAGATTCTGTGTGAGATTTCACGAAATGGTAAGATGAGTGTACATCAGATAGCCAAAAAGCTTGGAGTGACAGAGTACACAGCATCAAGACACCTCAAAATCCTGTACGATCTTGGGATAGTGGATTTCGAGATGAGGCCGCCTGAGAAGTACTACTTCATAAGGCTGAAATCATTTAAAAAGCTGCTGGATGTGTATGAGGAAGTAACAAAAGAAATGAAGATGTATGCTTAAATCACTACAACTCTACAATTCACCCCGCTGTATCTTCGCATGTCCTCCTATTATCGAGCCACTCAGCTCAAGATTCCTTATCTCGCACTTCTCATCGATTATGCTCCTCCACAGCTTGGCCTTCCTCAGCACAACATCATCAAATATAACCGACTCACTGACATCTGAGTTTTCGATGTAGCAGTTTTTGCCTATGTAGGCATATGGTCCTATCATTGATCTCCCCCTTATCACGCAACCATCCTCTATAACAACCGGTGGAATTATCTTGACTATCCTGTCAACCTCGATGTAGCCAATATCGTACTCTATGTAGAATTTCAGGGCTTCGATGTACGAATCCGCATTTCCCACATCATACCAGTTCCCGTTTGTGAATGGGTAGCCATATACCTCTGTCTTCTGACACAGATAGGACAGAAAATCTCCAAGGTTGTCTCTCTTTTCACCTGAATCTGTATATTCCACCAGGTAATCCACTGCCTCCCTGTTCAGAATGTATATGCCTATCCCGACGAGAGTTGATGGTGGCTTTTCGGGTTTTTCATAGAACCTCACAATCCTGTCGTTGTCTATCTCGGCCACACCATACCTCTTAGCAAGCTCGACATCTCCAACATCATACAAAGCAGTGATGGCTGATTTTTTTGTTTTGTAGAACTTCAGCATATCCTCTAAATTGAACGAGAAGAGATTATCACCAGCAATAACAAAAAGCTCGTCATCAAGATCCTTTGCTATCTCTCCCAAAGCTCTGACAGCTCCAAGCTTCTCCTCTTCCTTGAGGGTTTCCTCGATTATGAGTCTGGCATCTTTATCTTTCGCCCACTTTTTGAAGTCGTTCTCGAACCTCTTGTTGGTGGACACATATATTGGATATCCGAATTTTCGGATTTTTTCGTATATCAGATCTATTATCGTTTTCTTTCCAAGAGGTAGAAGGGGTTTGGGCTTAGTTTTTGTTATGGGCCACAGTCTTGTTGCATAACCACCAGCCATTATTATGACCTTCATTGTAAGGCCTAAGATTTTGATGTTTAATATAATTTTTCCTCTTTATCTGAGCTTTGGAAGGTTTCTTAAATCTTAAATCTAACTCAGATCCCCACAGGAGCAGTGTATCTCATTTATCATTCCGATAAGCTCATCAAATCCAGTTCCGTTTCTGGCAGATATCACCATCTCTCTGAATCTGAGCGATGTTAGTTCTCTGAATGGCAGTATGCCCTTCAACAACTCCGGCAGAACGCCCTCCTCCTGCTCAATGTATTCAACCACCTCTTCAAACTTCGGCGGGCTTGAGATATCTGCCTTATTGAAAATGGTTATGGTTTCGACCCCAGTCCTCAAAGAAATCACAGCAGACTGGAATATTGCTGAGAGATACTTTTCTGGACTTCTGCACAAGCCTGAATCTATAAGAAATATGGCTGTTGTATCTTTTCCCAGTCTCTCCGAAAAGACTTCGCCAAAATCCGTGAACAAGAAGAGTTCAAGCTGTCCAGGGGTATCGTAGAGGACAATGTCGTCTTTTACGATCAGATGATCGATATAATCTTTGAGCATCTCCATGGACTTCATCAAAGCTCCATTTATTCCAAGGTTGAACCTTTTCATAATGTCTTCAGTCCTCACAAACTTCCTCGAATCTATGCTCGCAGTGTAGCAAGGTGTGGAGGCTGGATCGAGGTTAACCGTTTTTACAGAGTAGCTACCCCTCAAAAACTCGCTGAAATTCTTTACGAGCGTGCTCTTCCCGCTCCCGGCATGACCAAGGATAAGCAGGTTCACAACCAAATTTTTGCCTGTCAGCTAAAATCCTTTTCTCCTGTGATTTCTCCTATGATTCTTTCAGCCCACTTCTTGCCAATGAGTTCCGAGACTTTCGCCCTGTTTTCAAGCAAATCCTCTTTGCTCCTTATTCCATAATTGTACAGCTTTCTCGCTCTTGCTCTGCCAATCCCCTTTACCTCGATGAGATCTATAAGTTCGTCTTTTATCCCGTACTTTATCCTCGATTCAAGCTTCACAAGCTCGCTCTGTACAGGATGATCCAGAAAGTTCGCTATCCTCCTGAAAGAGTATATCAGCCACTCAGCCGTCTCTGTGATCCTCCTTAGATCTCCCGGAGAGATGTTGTACCTCGAACAGACCAGATCCTCATCCACCTCCGATATCCATTCGTAAAGACACATTGCCGTTTTGAACTCAGACAGAAACCAGTCATATTCCGTTGAGAGTTCTGACGGGAAGTAAGTTAGCTCATTTCTGAACTTATCTGCAAGTTCCTCAACCCAGTCGTCGTACTTTCTTATATACAGGGTTTCCATATCAGGCGTTCTGCAAAGGGTATGAAGGATTGCAACCTCTGAGAGATCATCAAATTTTTCCAAGGTATCATAAAATATGAACCCGGTGAGGGGATCTATGTAAAGCTTTGAAACCAGCTTTCCGAGTTCTGTTGGAGCCAGACCTCCACCTCCAGTTTCACCAGCCAGATTAACAAAGCCCAAGTTCTCCTGAGTTATAAAACCCCAGTTCTCAAGCTGGTTGAGAACCCGCTTTATCTCGTAATCAGGAGCTATACCGTTCTGGTAGAAAAAGAATGTCAGCGAGAAAAAATCCGAGAGAGACCTGAAGTCCTTGGCGAATCCCTCCGAGATTATTGACAGTATGTGAAATCTCAGATGCTTTTCCACTTTAAGCTTCGATTCGATGTCTTCTGGAGTTCCATGAATGAACCTCTGGATAACTTTCTCCTTCTCTTTTGACGATCTAACAATTACTATCGCCTCTCCCACCGGATCAAGTCCCGGCCTTCCCGCTCTTCCAGCCATCTGCTTGTATTCGAGAACCTTTATCGGCACATTACCCAGATTCGGCTCAAATCGGTGATAGCTCTTTATTATAACCCTCCTCGCCGGAAGGTTTACTCCTGCAGAGAGCGTAGGGGTTGCTACAAGAACCTTTATCAGATTACTTTTGAAGGCATCTTCCACAGTTTTCCTCTGCGAGTTCAGCAGACCAGCATGATGGAATGCTGAACCCTTTTTTATGCATTCTGAGAGTTTTTTGCTCATATCCCCATCGTTCTCCTCAAGAACAGCATTTGCGATCTCATCCACCTCATCCCCCACGAACTTCTTTGTTATCTTCGAGATCTTAACAGCGGTTGATTCGGCGTTCCTTCTTGTAGAGTCGAAAACCAGTACCTGCCCTCCATCTTCCAGGCATTCAGCAATCAACGCATCCAGCCCACCATCAATTCTCTTTACACGGCACTCTCCGTTATGAAACAATTCAAGCCTGTTTCTGAGATATACTCCCTCATAAAGCTCTGTAGGTCTCCATTCAGAGGTATAAAGCTCAGCATCCAGCCATCCGGCAATTTCTTCGGAGTTAGGTATTGTAGCAGAAAGTCCGATGATCCTTATATCTGGGTTAATTTTTCTCATCTTGGCAATCAGAATCTCCAGAACGGGGCCCCTCTTGAATGAGTCTATCAGGTGTATCTCATCAACAACAATGCAGGAAATCTTCTTTATCCAGCTTGCAGAGTTTCTCAGAAAGGAGTCCGCTTTCTCGCTGGTGGTTATTATAATATCGCACTCTCCCAGCCATTCATCTTTTGATTCGTAATCACCAACAGAGTAGCCCGTTTTTATACCAATTTTCTCCCAGATGCTAAACTCCTCAAATTTTTCAGAAGCCAATGCTCTCAGAGGAACTATGTACAGGCATTTTCCTCCCTCCATTATCTCTCTCACCATTGCCAGTTCAGCGATCAGAGTTTTTCCGCTGGCTGTTGGTATTGAAATTACGAAATTCTTTCTGGAGAATAAGCCAAGCTCTATAACCTCTTTCTGAGGTGGAAATAGCTCCCTTATACCTCTATCTTCCAGAATCTTCACTGAAAAGGGTGATATGTATTCCTCAAGTTCAGAAACTCTCACGGATATGTGGATTCTTTTTGAGAATATATTTTTTATGTTAATTTCTATGTTGAAAAGCTGTGAATCTATTCTACATCTCCCGCCTCATACATCCATATGAGATCGAAGTACTTCTTCATCCCGGCAACGAGGCTCGGATTATCTGTTACTGCAGAATCCCTCAGATATAGAGGAGTTTCTGGATCCTCAACGACGAATATTGCTTTGCCAGTTTTGTACTCATAACTTGGATCAACTATGCTACCTCTGAGCGGAAGAGGAGTTCTGCTGAGCTTAACTTCAGCACCCATGTCTGACTTTATCATCTTCAGTACCTCGTTTTGAACCTTCATTCCCCTCTCATCGATGAACTTCCTGCCGAGAAGGAGTATTTTGATTTTCACCCCACGATTGAATGCATCCACAAGCTCTTTTCTTACTTTAGGATAGTATTCAAAGCATCTGGAGACTATATTGATCTCCTTCTCAGCCTCCCTGTACATCAATCTTGTTTCCCTCTCACTCGCCTCTCCAACGCTAACTACCCTTATCAACTCTTTAGTTCTAAAGCTTGCAGGAGAGTATAGTGATGCAAAACTCCTGATCAATTCTTCCTTAACTCTGTCAAAAAAATCTATCCTGCTCTCGTATTCAATCATAATGTTGCTTTTCAGCCTTTCAAGGATTTCTTTCGGCTCCCTCACCCTGAATTTCACGGGTCTGCTGGGTATTTTATCTACCAGTCCGAGATCGGCAAGCTGATCGAGAACCTCATATATCTTTGCCCTCGGAACACCGCTGAGTTCACTGATCTCCGATGCCTTGGCCTCCCCACACTTAAGCAATGAGATCAGAGCTTTTGCCTGATAACTGCTCAGTCCGAGCTTTTCGAGAATGCTGGCTACCTCCATTATTACAACTCTGGAACAAAAAATTTTAAATATTTTGTTACCACTTAGAGGGGTAACAAAATGGGGGTGCTATTGTGACAGTACTGGTAACAGGAGCTGATGGTTATGTCGGATGGTGTGTTCTGCTAAGGCTTGCCGAGACCATGCCTGATGAAAGGATAATTGGAGTTGACAACTTTGCAAGAAGGAGATGGGTTGAGGAAGTTGGATCAAGATCACTCATACCGATACTCTCTCCAGAAAAGAGGAAAGAGATTGTTGAAGAAGAATATGGAAAGGTTTCATTCATAAACGGTGATCTAACCTCCCAGGAATTCGTCAATACCATGCTGAGAGTGTATCAGCCCGACACGATCATACATTTAGCCGCCCAGCCCTCAGCACCATACTCGCAAATTAGCTGGGAGAAGGCTGTATATACGATGTACAACAACAATGTTTCCACATTGAATCTGCTATGGGGTCTGAAAGAGAACGGCATGCTCAACACTCATTTCATTTCAGCCACAACAACAGGTGTTTATGGATCTCCAGAATATCCAATACCGGAAGGATTCTACGAGGTTGAGTACAAGGGTGGCAGAGATGTTGTTCCACACCCTCACATGGCAGGCAGCTTCTACCACATGAGCAAGTGCAACGACATCAACCACATGTGGCTGGCCAACAAACAGTGGGGACTGAACATCTCGGATGTTAGAGTGGGAATTGTCACTGGAGCCACTACCGAGGAGGCTAAAGGAGAATTATCGACCCGCTTTGACTTCGATTTCTACTTTGGAGTCGTCACCCACAGATTCTGTGCACAGGCCATGATTGGGTATCCAATAACCGTTTACGGCAAGGGTCTGCAAGGGAAACCCTTCGTGACACTTGAAGACTGCGTTAAATCTTTCGTTGAGCTTGCCATAAAAGGAGGAGAGGGATACAAAGTCTACAACCAGACCGTTGGTGCCGTGAAAATAGTGGAGCTGGCTGAAATAATCAGAGAAGCTGCAATGGAGGAAATAGGGCTTGAAGTGGAGATAAAGCATGTACCGAATCCGAGGGTTGAGAAAGAGGATCACGAGATGATCATGGAGAACGATAACTTCAGAAAGCTCGTTGGTAAACCCCAGGATCTGAAAGATG
The DNA here is from genome assembly GCF_000385565.1 of Archaeoglobus sulfaticallidus PM70-1. Classification (NCBI taxonomy): domain Archaea; kingdom Methanobacteriati; phylum Methanobacteriota; class Archaeoglobi; order Archaeoglobales; family Archaeoglobaceae; genus Archaeoglobus; species Archaeoglobus sulfaticallidus. The sequence goes on from NC_021169.1 coordinate 1,873,989, forward strand.
CCATAAAAGATATCTTCACAGCCATAGAGCCAAGAAAGAAGATTATTGAAGCATACAAAGACAGATTTTTGCCGAAAGCCTTGCTTGATCGAAAATGATACTGATCACAGGCGGTAATGGATACATCGGGATTGAAATCTCGGAGCTTCTAGCAGATAGAAATGAGGAGTTCAGAGTACTTGACAATTTCTCTGGATCGAGTCCTCTGAACATGCTTTTCGTTAATGGAAAGGCTGAATTCATCTGGGGGGATGTGAGAAAGCCTGAGGAAATGAAAGAGGCTTTCAGGGATGTAGATGCCGTTATACACCTCGCAGCCAAACTTCCCACAGCCCCGGGAATGGTCGATGAGGCTGGAGATGTAAATGACACTAATTATCGGGGAACAGTAAATGTCCTTGAGCTTGCAAGAAAGAGCGATGCCAGTATGATATTCGCCTCCACATGCAATGTTTATGGCGTTGGCATGAACATGGATGAAAGTTCAGAGCCAAAACCCCTCAACAGCTATGCTGAATCGAAGCTTAAAGCTGAAAGAGCATGCATTGAATACCACGAGAAATACGGCCTAGATGTTAAAATCCTGAGACTGGCTTCAGTTTACGGCTACAGCCCAGGAGTCAGGTTCAATCTCGTTGTGAACTATTTCACTCTACGAGCGGTTACAGGCTACCCGCTTACGGTTTTCGGGGATGGTAGCAACTGGAGGCCATTCGTGCATGTGAGGGATGTGGCAAAAGCTTTCCTGTTCTTCATTGAGAACGGAAAGAGCGGAGAGATATACAACATAGGCAGAGAAAACTACATGATAAGGGATGTTGCTGAAATCGTGAAGAGAGAGGTGAATCCATCCATAGATATTCTGTTCACGGGAAAGAAGCCTGAATTCAGCTATCATGTGAGTTTCGAAAAGTCCATACAGGCTGGATTTGAGGCAGAATATACCCTTGCTGAGGGTGTAAAGGGGCTTGCCGATAAACTCAAGATTTTGAAAAACTTCAGGAGGTCGTTTTAATGCGTATAGGCGTTACCGGAGCTGGAGGTTATGTAGGTGCTGGACTCTGCAGCAAGCTGATGGAAAAGCATGAGGTTGTCATGCTCGACAACTTCTACAAGGCTCAGATTGGAAGCATAGGTGGAAAAAAGATTATCTGGGCAGATATCCGGGATAGAGCGGAAATGGAGTCCTTGCTTAGGGATTGTGATGTGATAGTGCACCTTGCTGCGATATCAGGGGTTGCCGAATGCGATGAGATGCCTGAAAGGGCATATGACGTAAACATCATCGGAACCGAGAATATATGCTGGATTTGCAGAAAGTATGGCATCGATATGATATTCCCATCATCGATGGCTGTTGTTGGCAACCCGGTAGAGATCCCGATAACACCCAGACATCCGAGAAACCCGCTGAACATGTATGGATTTACGAAGTGGGTGAATGAGGAAAATATAAGGGCGTTTTCGAAGAACAGCTTTAATGCCCTGATCTTCATGAAAACGAATCTGTATGGAGAGTATGAGGTTGATGGCAATAGGATATCGAAAAATACCGTGATCAACATATTCGCCAACAAGGCAAAGAGAAATGAGAACCTCACAGTACACAAACCCGGAACGCAGACCAGAGACTTCATACATGTCCTTGATGTCATTGATGCATATTTACTGGCCATCGAGAACATGCCAGAGGGGTTCAACATCGTAACCCTCGCTGGAGGAGAGTGTTTGTCAGTTCTGGACATAGCCAATCTCGTCCAGAAATACAGCGATGTGGGGATCGATCTGGTTGAAAATCCAAGGAAAAAGGAGACACATGCTCCAAACTTTGAGGTTGATACATCCGAGATAAAAGAACTCATAGGCTTTGAATCAAAGCGGAAAGTGGAGGAAGAAGTAAGAAAACTGCTGGGTATTTAGATCCTGTTTAGCTCCGGTTTAGCTCTGGGACTCAGGAACGGATACTACAGACCTCGAAACTTAGACGACACATTCAGAGCTTCCCTCAGGAATTTCTCAAGTTCTGTCTCATCACAGATCATACATCTATCACCAAGACAGATCGAATTTTTTCCTTCTTTCAGGATTACATTGTGGTTTATGTACTTTCTCAGCCTTCTAAGTTCACTTAAATCGCTCTCGACAACCATTGGCCTGAAATATGACTGCAATGATAAAAGATACCCGGCATCGAATAAACCGTGCCCGAGACCAGCATAGCTCTTCAAAACCCTCTCTGCAATTTCGCTGTACCTCGTTTCCATAAAATAGATGCCAAGAGTTATCAGATTCTGGATCATCTGGCTTACTGCAGAGCGATGAGAGAGATCGTTTATGCTTGCTGGATCGTCTCCGTCATAGAAGCCGTTATTCCTGTAAAACTCCTTGATGCCGATCTCAGCAAGCTCTTTTGCATAATCCAAGTATTTCTCGCTGAGTGTGGCAGTATAGCAATCCACAAGCATTGAGATCGTAAAGGCATAATCCTCCAGCAACCCTTCCATTCCATCTCTTCTCATGAGAATGTCATGAAACCTGTCTGACAGGAGTTTCTCAGCATTTTTTATTGCGTATTCGGTATCGTTTTCAAATATCAAACCGAAATATATCAAGCCAGAGTTCACGATTGATGTGTAGGATGTGTACACGCTTTTATCGATTTTCAACTCATCTTTGAGTCTGTATCTGTACCTCCTGAGCTTTTCCCTACCGCTACTCAGGATTTCTTCCAGATCCTGAACGCTGATTCCCATCTCCTCAGCGACGGTATCCACCGAGGCATCAATCCGCAGATGGTTTTTGCCCCTGAAGTTTCCAGCCTCGCTTACATTGTAAAAGAATTTGAAAGCTTTCAATTCTAGATCATCCAAAACATCCTTAAGCTCTTCAAAGCTGTAGGTGTAAAAACCACCTTCTTCCCCACGAAAATCCGCATCTACTGAGGTGTAAAACCCGAGATCTGCCTTTAAGAATTTCTCAAGGAAGTCCACAATGCCCTCTGAGGCTAACCTGAATATCTTCCTGCCAAAACATCTGTAGGCTATTGAGTATGTTATTAAAAGCTCTCCATTCTCATAGACTATCTTCTCGAAATGGGGTATCGTCCACTCCCTGTCAACGGTGTATCTGAAAAAACCACCGAAAATGTGGTCGTGAATTCCTCCCGCGAACATCTCCTCAAGGGTTTGATCCGCAAACTTCAGCGAATCGTTGAATCTATCCCTCATGTTGAGCAGGAACCTGACCGCTGTTGGCATCGGAAACTTCTGACCGAATCCAAATCCACCATAAACTGGATCCGCGATAGCCAGAATCGAATCAAGAGCCTTTTTCAGCATTTCTGGATTTGGCTCGCCCATAACAAACTTATTTTCAAGGTTCTTTTTGATCTCCTCAGCGATGGCTTCTGTTTTCTCCCTCTCTTTTTTAAATGAATCCAGAACAGCCTTTAAAACCTTCATGAATGCTGGCTTCCCGAATTTCTCCTCTTTCGGGAAATATGTTCCGCCGTAAAAAGCCTCCCCATTGGGAAGAGCAAACACCGTAAGAGGCCACCCGCCCTCTCCGGTTAATGCAGAGATGGCCTCCTGATACTTTCTGTCTATGTTCGGCATCTCATCCCTGTCAACTTTCACACATATGAAGTTCTCATTCAAGAATCTCGCAATTTCTGGATCGCTATAGGATTCCTCATCCATAACATGGCACCAGTGACACCAAGAAGCTCCAATATCTATGAGAATGGGTTTATCTTCTTTTTCAGCCATCTTAAAAACTTCTTTTGTGTAGGGGTACCACCTGACCGGCTGATTTAAAGCCTCTTTCAGATATGCGGAGCTTGATTTTCCTTCTTCAATGTATTTCCTTAAATCCATCATGCTCATCTTATATCATCTTCTGATTATTTCTGCTTTTTCACATTCTTAACATATACATCCTTTTACGCCAAATACAAATCGACTAAATCTCAAGACAACTCTTAATCCGAATTGCTTGTTCTCAGCCTTATCTTCATGAAATCTTCCTTTACATCCACCTCAAGACCAAAAGCAGGTAGTACCTCTTCAAGGAATATTCTGACAAATTTTCCTGTAGCTTCGTTGTTCAAAACGAGAGTGTACTCTCCTCTTCTCTCATTGATCCTGAAGAAATTGCATGCCTCAAGTCTTTCCAAGATATCATCAACCCTCATCCCACTGAACTCCTCAGCATGCATGTTCGCAATCTTTTTGTGTATCTCCCAGAATTTTTCCTTTTCAGGATGAGATTCTATGAACCTCAGAAAGGCTATCCAGTGATTTATGTCGAGGATTACATGTTCACCTTCCGCAAGCATTTCCGCATAGGTCTTTATCCTCTCAAGCTTGTATTTTTGAAGGTCTTTATACTGATCGTAGAATTTCAGGGCATTTCTCATTATCTCGCTCTGCGATAGCCCAGATTCCCTTTTCAGCTTTTCGAGTATCCTGTAGCTTTCCTCATCAAGTGCAACAGTAATCCTGATTGGATTTCGCATACTGGTTTTGATCAAAGAATTTGTTTAAAAAACTTATGATGGCAGTGTGAATTTTTTAAAATATTAGGCTAAGATTTTAAAAATTTTCATGTTGAGTTGCACTTGTAACTCAATGCAACCTCGTAAAAAGTGAGGGTATTGTTCCCCAACTCAAAATCATTAAAAAATTCTAAAAATTCTTCATTTTAATCATATATTTTGTGAGAATTTAAGAACTATTAAGAGCTTAGCTTAAAAATTTTTTAAAACATGGTCATGCTTTATGAACTCATGAACCCAGGAGATGTTGCTTGGTTACTGACCTCAACGGCATTGGTTATGCTAATGACCCCGGGATTGGGGTTATTCTACGGAGGAATGGTCGGAAAGAAGAATGTCCTCTCAATGATATCAATGAGCTTCATAACCTTTGCAGTGGTGAGCATTCAGTGGGTATTGCTTGGGTATACAATGGCCTTTGGCAGGGACATCAGCGGTTTACTTGGAGGATTAGAGCACATCGGGCTTAAAGATCTCAAAATGATTGATTACGCATTTGTAGCATTTCAGCTTGTCTTTGCAGCCATAACACTCGCAATAATAACCTCGGCAATGGCAGAGAGAGTAAAGTTTTCAGCTTTCATTCTCTTCGCCGTTCTATGGACTTCCATAGTTTACGATCCACTTGCACACTGGGTATGGGGCAACGGCTGGTTAGCTAAACTTGGCGCACTGGACTTTGCTGGAGGAACCGTTGTCCATATAAGCTCTGGTTTTTCAGCTCTCGCTTTAGCGTTTGTTGTTGGCAAGAGGAGAGGATTTGGAGAGTACAGCATGGAACCGCACAACATTCCGATGACCTTGCTTGGCGCAGCCCTGCTCTGGTTTGGATGGTTCGGATTTAACGCGGGAAGCGCTTTAGCTGCAAACGATCTTGCTGCAAATGCTTTCATAGTGACAAATACCGCAGCTTCAGCCGGTGCTATTTCATGGCTCATCGTAAGCTGGATCAAGGGCAAGCCCGGAAGTCTTGGGATCGTCAGTGGGGCGATCGCCGGACTGGTTGCGATAACTCCTGCTGCAGGATTCGTTGACCCCCTGTCAGCAATTATAATCGGTGTTGTTGCTGGAGTGATATGCTACTATGCCATGCTTTTCAGAATAAGCAAGGGAATCGATGAGAGCCTAGATGCATGGGCAATACATGGTGTCGGTGGATTCTGGGGAGCAATAGCTACAGGAATCTTCGCAAGCGTTGGAGCTACCGGATTATTGCTGGGCAATGTAGGACAGCTCGTTGCACAGATTATTGGAGCTGTATCAGCTGCACTGTATGCCTTCGTTCTCACGCTGATAATCGCGAAGTTCGTTGATATGACTATCGGGCTTAGGGTCAGCAACGAGGAAGAGTATGTCGGGCTGGATGTGTCGCAGCATGGTGAGGTAGCATACACTTAAGGTGAGAGTATGAAGAAGATTGAGGCGATAATAAGACCTGAAAAGCTTGAATGTGTAAAGAAAGCTCTGGAAGAGAGTGGATATGTTGCTATGACTATCACAGAAGTCAAGGGAAGGGGAGAGCAGAAGGGGATAAAGCTTCAGTTCAGAGGAAGGATCATGGACGTGGATATGCTCCCAAAGATCAAAATCGAGATCGTGGCTGATGATGAAGATGTCGAAGAGATCATAAACACGATAATACAAAATGCGAGGACAGGAAAGTACGGAGATGGAAAGATATTCGTTTTACCAGTAGAGAGATCCATAAGAATACGAACGGGGGAGATCAAATCCTAATCATTTATATTTTCAAAAAACTTTAGAATCAAATAGTGATTTATGAAGATTTGTGAATCTTTATGAGTTTTTGTTAAAAATATTTTAAAACAACTCGGAATTTCTGAGCGACATGGATAGCGGAGATACTGCCTGGATACTGGTATCAACGGCATTGGTCATGCTGATGACTCCCGGAGTGGGGTTGTTTTATGCTGGAATGGTCAGAAAGAAGAATGCAGTAAACATGATCGCATTGAGCTTCGTTTGCTTAGTGGTTGTCAGCATAATCTGGGTTGCCTATGCATACTCACTGGCATTTGGCAGCGATGTTGCAGGGTTTACTGGAGATCTCAGCTACGCGTTCTTGGAAAAGGTTGGATTTGATCCACTGGATGGAATGACGATACCCCATTTGGTTTTTGTTATCTATCAGATGATGTTTGCGGTTATAACCCTTGCAATTTTGACATCTGCTGTTGCAGAGAGAGTAAAGCTTTCATCCTTCATAATTTTCGGTATCCTGTGGATAACTCTCGTTTATGCACCGTTCGCACACTGGCTCTGGGGTAACGGCTGGTTAGCTAAGCTTGGAGCACTGGACTTTGCTGGAGGGATGGTTGTCCACATCAGCTCTGGATTTGCTGCTCTCGCTTTAGCGTTTGTTGTTGGTAAAAGAGGAGGCTTCGGTGAGTACAACATAGAGCCGCACAACATTCCTATGACTTTGCTTGGCGCAGCCCTGCTCTGGTTTGGATGGTTCGGGTTCAATGGAGGGAGTGCTTTAGCTGCAAATGGCCTTGCTGCAAATGCGATAGTCGTCACAAACACATCTGCTGCGGTAGCTGGAGCTGTGTGGATGATCATCGGATGGATCAAGGGCAAGCCCGGAAGCCTCGGGATCGTCAGTGGGGCGATTGCCGGACTGGCTGCGATAACTCCTGCTGCAGGATTCGTTGATGTCAAAGGAGCAATTATAATCGGTCTCGTTTCCGGTATAATCTGCTATCTGGCAATGGACTTCAGGATAAAGAAACAGATAGATGAGAGCCTGGATGCCTGGGCAATACACGGCATAGGTGGATTGTGGGGCAGCTTAGCCGTTGGGATCTTCGCCACAACTTCGATAAACGAGTTCGCTGGATTGATCAATGGCAGTGTATCATTGCTGAAAGCCCAGATCATTGCTGTAATTGCCACCGTCATCTATGCTTTCGTGGTGTCCTATGTGCTTGCGAAGATAGTTGATGCAGTATTTGGACTGAGAGTCAGCAACGAGGAAGAGTATGTCGGGCTGGATGTGTCGCAGCACGAAGAGGTTGCATATGCCTGAACATCCTGAACAACATGAGGATGTGAGAGTATGAAGAAGATTGAGGCGATAATAAGACCTGAAAAGCTTGAATGTGTAAAGAAAGCTCTGGAAGAGAGTGGATATGTTGCTATGACTGTCACAGAAGTCAAGGGAAGGGGAGAGCAGAAGGGGATAAAGCTTCAGTTCAGGGGTAGGGAAGTTGATGTTGACTTCCTGCAGAAGACGAAAATTGAGATCGTTGCCGAAGACAAGGATGTTGACAGGATCATAGATATCATCACGAGTTCAGCCAGAACCGGCAAATACGGAGATGGAAGGATATTCGTTTTGCCTGTGGAAAAATCCGTGAAAATAAGAACCGGAGAAGAAGTTTCTGAATAAAAATATATTAATATTTTTTATTAATATATTGTCTTATAAAAATATAAAGCCTTTATTCAACCAGATCTCAGTCATGCTTTTGGAAGAGTAGAGGCTCCACTTGCTTGGTCCTGTCGAGGAGTTTGTTGAGTGGTATAATAATAGACTATCTGAGGAGAATATGAAAAAGAAAAAACAGAGGAAGTGGCTGTTATGCTGGGAGTTCCAGGGATAAGAAGGTGTTGAGGTTGGCTGAGATGTGATTTGGTAATGACCATATAGTTTTTGTATTAAAGTTATCGAGAATAACCACCAGCAGAATTTGACAGATGGTGACTGTGGATGGATTGTAGCTTTAGTCTTGAAAATGATTAATCCTTAACATTTTTGAGAAGCTTCCAAAAAATTTATATGGTTTGTGAGAAATATCTCAATCTTAAGATGATCGAGATCCTCAAACTGCTCGCACTGATGGATGCCCACAAAAGGGTTGTAAAGATAAGCTCAAAAGAGCTTGCAGACAAAATAGGTCAGAGTTTTCAAACGGCTGCAAGGAAGCTGAAGGAGCTTGAAGAAAACGGATACATACTGAGAACAATTGATAAGGATGGACAATACATAGTCATCACGGAAAATGGTGAGAAGCTGCTTTATAAGGAATATCTGGACTACAAGAAGATTTTTGAGAGTGTCGAGGAGATTTTTATTCGTGGAAAGGTCATGAGCGGTATAGGCGAAGGAAGATACTATGTTTCCTTGGACGGATATAGGAAGCAGTTCAGAGAGAAACTCGGTTTTGATCCATATCCTGGAACGCTCAACCTTAAACTTCCGAAAGAACAGGCTTATCTGCGAAGACGAATAGATGAAGAGGATGGAATAATAATTCATGGCTTCAAAACAGAGGATAGAACTTTTGGAGAAGTTAAGGCATTTAAATGTAAAATTGGGGATTATGAAGGAGCTATAGTTCTCCCGCAAAGAACCCATTATCCGAAGGATATACTGGAGGTTATAGCTCCTGTGAAGTTGAGAGATAAACTTGGCCTGAAAGACGGCGATTTTGTAGAAGTGGAGGTGTTTCTATGATTGATGAAGCTTTAAAAGCTTTTAGGAGAGGAGAGCCAGTACTGATCTATGATTTCGACCATAGAGAGGGTGAGACGGATATAGCAATCCCTGCCGTCAATGTAAGCCATCAGGATGTTGCGATGATGAGAATCGATGGTGGAGGGTTGATATGTGTCGCGATCCATCCTATCGCTGCGGATAAGCTTCAGATTCCTTTCATGCATGACGTACTGGCTGCTGCTGGGGAAAAGATGCCATATCTCTTATCACTCAGCAGAAATGATATAAAGTACGATTCCAGATCGTCATTTGCCGTCTGGGTAAACCACAGGGATACCTTTACAGGGATTACCGATATAGACAGGGCGCTAACGATCAGAAGGGTTGGAGAGGTTGTTGATATGGTAATGACCAACGGTGAGTTCGACTTCGCCAGCGAGTTCAGATCCCCCGGACATGTTGCTCTACTCAGAGCTGCTGTGAATCTAACATACGACAGGGTTGGACAGACCGAACTCAGTGTGGCTCTTGCAGAGATGGCTGGCATATCTCCGGCTGTTGCGATATGCGAGATGCTCGATGCAGAAACTGGAAAGGCGCTGTCAAAGGAGAAAGCAATTGAATATGCTGAAGAGAGAGGTATCCCATTCGTTGAGGGAGACGAGATAGTCGAGTACTACAGGGATTTCAAGGAAGTTAAAGTGAAGCTGTTCATTTAACTTTTTAACCCTTAATTCCTTTAGCCAGTTCATCCCAAAATCCTGCTCACAAGCTCTGAAATCTCGATGCTCGGGTTCTCCACCATAGATACCCTATCAAAATCTTCATCCATGGCCATAAACAGCTCTCTCAGCCTTCTCTCTCCAGCAAGATCACTTTTCTGCAAACACAGAGATGCAAAAGCGTTCATAAATGAGTCGATCACGTTTTCTGGCACATCGAAATAGCAGATGTCCATCAGATACTCGCAGAGTTCGAGCGGTGCCTTGTAGAACTCTCCGATCTCAACACCCAGCTTCGAGAACTTTCTTACCTTTGAAGCAAGTCCGATTTTTTCAAGTTCACTGAACAGCCTGACTGATTCATCATATATAACAAAATCTGCCATAAACCTTGAGAAAAGCTGGAATTTCGTATAGATCTCCTTCAGCTTCTCGAAGTCGAATCTTCTTATGTGCAACATGGGAATCAAAGAATATCTGTCGCCATATTTGACCGAGAGATCTGAATCCGGCTGCCTGACCTCCAAACTCATACCGCTCTTTCCGATCGTTCCGCAGCATATCAGAAAAACCTCTTTCCTTCCGATTTTATCAACTATTCTGTTGAGTTCATCTCTATTCACATCAATCTTTCGGTAAAGAAACTCCCTTGCCAGATCTCTTCCGTCTTCGGTAAGATAATTCATTCTTGCCGGAACATTTCGCTCTTTTGGATGGGAATAGGCCATGCCTAAGTTCTTCAACTCTTCAAGCATTGCAATGTCCGGCTTTATCTCTAACCTCTGCCGGAATTCTTTCGTGTGTACATAAACTTCTGGGAATTCACCGTAGATGTACATCAGCAATGCGGAGTTTAGGATAGCTACGGCCTTGGTCTGATCTCTGTATGAACCTATGAACTCGTCAACAACATCAAAATCCACAATTTCTTTACATCTCTCATCAATGTTTTCTTTAAAACCAGTGAGAAAAGATATGAATTCCTCAAGATTCATCGTCTCGTATTTGCTCATACCTTCAGAGTTTGTCAGAATAATATTCCTTTTCTGCGGACGGAACTCAATTTTTATTTCTGCAAGAGGAATTGTATTGCCTGTAGCCACACATATCGAATTTCCAGCTCTCTTTGCTATAAAAATCTCGCCGTAAGGTGTGAAAAGCTTTCTAACTCTGAAACCAGCAAGCTTCAGCATTAGATAGAGCTTGAGCTTTGAGATCTGCTGCATCTTTAAGAGTTGGCAGGTGGTTTAAAAAATTTTGTGAGTTAAACAGCTCAGGCAGAGATCAGCCTCTCTTCCCACTTCTTGAGATATGCTGAACTCTGGGTGACATCCGCGAATATTTCTGCTGCTCTTTCTACATCCTCAACCTCAACCTTCTTAGCTTCTCTCAGCTTCGCGAACTCATGGGCGGGAGCCAGTAGCTGTACAGCATACCTCATGCTGTTCTCAGCACCAATATCCGTCAGCTTCTCGAGGGCATCATCGCTGAGCATTATTCCAGACTCTGCAGCCCTGATCTCGAGAATTGTCTTGATCTCATCCCTCTTGTATGGCTCGGTGGTTATGATCAGCAATCTGTCAAGGAGATCAAGCGGGATACCATGGGGAGCGACAAGGTCGGTTCCTCTTATCTTGGAGAACCCTCTGTTCGAAGCCAGAATTATGATGGGCGCCATCTCAGACTCCATGGCCCTGTTCATGAATGCAAAAAGCTCTATGTCCATCAGATGCGTCTCATCTATAAACAGCACTCCCGGAACCAGCTCAGCCCTTCCTTCCTCGACCCACTTCTTAACCTGCTCATCCACAGCCTCCCTGACCTCGCTGTCGATCTCTCTCGACTGAGATGTGAACAGGCTGAATATCGAAGTCCTTCTAGCATTCGCTTCATCTAGGTCGTGCAGGGTAACAACATAGGTGAACTCCCTTTCTTTCTCCACCTTCCCTGACGGAACCTCAACCACATCGCTTCCACCAAGATCATATTTCTTGCTCGCCTTCTCACTCCTGCCGATTATCGAGATTCTGCCGGTCTCCTTGTCTATCATTATAACGTCTCCAACCTGAATACCATACTGCAGAAACTGCAGGGCCATTCTGCCACTAACGCTGAATGTTCTGGTCTCATCTTTAGTACTCAGAGTGAGTGTCGCAGACTCCGGGATCTTCTGGGTTGGGTTGTACGGGTTGGGAACCATGTTGTAGTCCAAGCCCGTAACCTCTCCCTCCAAAACTGTCCTCGTCTCCCTTATCCTGACACCGATAGCCTTCCTCATCGACTGAATTAACGCTTCAGTTTTTTTCATCTCAGCACTGTAGAACTCCGATGCGCTTGTCTGCACAAACGGGATGTCCTTGCCGAGTTCCTTGCTTATTGCAACTGCAATGGCTGTCTTTCCGGTTCCCGGTGGGCCTGCCATCAGTATGCCCCTTCCAGCCATTTTGCCAGACTTGATCAATCTGACTATAACTCCAGCAGCCTCTCTCGCCTTCTTCTGCCCAACCAGACCCTCTGCAACATCCTTCGCCCTTAAATTATCATCAAGACCCAGACCTCTGATGTGAGAATGAGCACCAACCCTCTCGAACCTCTGGGCGATCTCCCTTATCTCACTCGCCATGGGGATCACCAAGATGAGTGGGTATGAATTACTATATATAGTTTGCGTAAGTTTAAACTCAGAGATAGCCAATTGAGCGTTGTACAGGGTTTTTGGAAACAACTTCAGCCAGTTCCATATAATTCGGGGATTTAGCGGAAAAATTTACAATCGTCCGATCTGTTAAATTTTTGATTGAAATCAAAAATTGAATCCTGAACCTATCCCAAGTTGTTAGCTAAAAGATCTTCTAGTGTAACTCAATCAAAACCTAACTCTAACTTTTTTCCAGTTAGATCTACCAAAATCGGAAAATCAATTTTATATGCTCAGCAAACTAAAAACTTTCATGGAGCTCGCATACGATTTTGGCAAACTCTACATAGACAAAAAGCTGTACACCTCTGATTTAATTCTTGGCAGAGAAGGTATAATCAACAAGAGGTGGTGGAGAAAGGAAGGACACCGAGTTCAGAAAGAAGATATAGATGACATTCTTAACAGAAACTCGGATATTGTGATTTTTGGTACAGGCTATCATGGGGTTGTGAAAATAGATGAAGAGGTCATAAACCTGATAAAACAAAAGGGATCGGAAGTAGAGGTGGCAAAATCTAGAGTTGCTGTGGAAATATTTAAAAAAGCTCTTTCAGAGGGAAAGAATGCGATTCTCGCGATACATCTAACCTGTTAATCATTCCAAATACTTAAATAACTCTATCATACCCTATGAATATGGGTTCACAATTCGAATCTGAAAAGCTCTTGAGCAGAGTTGAGGATATTGTTAGGAAGCATCACGAGTTTTTCAGAAATTCATTGCCAATGATAGCAAGTGAGAACCTGACGAGCAGTTTTGTCAGGAGGTACTATACATCGGATTTGGGGCATAGATATGCAGAAGGAAAGGTTAATGAGAGGTTCTATCAGGGATGTGCGTATATCGATGAAATAGAGGAGATGGCAATAAAGTTAACAAAAAAGTTGTTCGATGCAGAACATGCGAATGTTCAGCCTATTAGTGGTGTAACAGCCAACATAGCCGGATTTTTTGCTTTAACAAATCCAGGAGACCTGATAATGTCGCTATCTGTTCCCTGTGGTGGACACATATCCCATGATACGATTTCTGCTGCTGGGATAAGAGGGCTTGATGTTATCCACTATCCGTTCAACAACGAGGAGATGGAGATAGATGTTGATGAAACCAGAAAACTTGCTATGGAGAAAAAACCAAGGCTTTTTGTTCTCGGTTCAAGCCTTATTCTCTTCCCTCAGCCAGTAAAGGAAATATCTGAACTGGCGAGTGAGATTTCTGCTAAGGTTATGTTCGATGCGAGCCACGTTCTTGGTCTTATTGCGGGAAAGAAGTTTCAGGATCCACTGAGAGAGGGTGCAGATATCGTTACGGGATCAACCCATAAAACATTCTTTGGCCCCCAGAGGGCGATAATCCTGTCCAGAAAAGAACTGGCAGATAAGGTAGATAAGGCTGTATTTCCGGGTGTTGTGAGCAACCACCATCTGAACACACTAGCAGGATATGTTGTTGCCGTAATCGAGATGCTTGAGTTCGGAAAAGAGTATGCAAGAGATGTTGTGAGAAATGCAAAGAAGCTCGCGGAATCCCTCTACAATTATGGATTTGACGTTGTAGGAGCTAACAGAGGATTTACAGAATCACATCAGGTGGCTGTTGATGTGAGCAAGATTGGTGGTGGGGAAAAAGTTGCGAGAGAGCTTGAGAGAATAAACATAGTGCTCAACAAAAACCTGCTCCCATGGGATAGCATGGAAAAAACATCAAACCCATCTGGTATAAGGCTGGGGGTTCAGGAGCTAACCAGACTTGGTATGAAAGAAAATGAAATGGAAGAGATAGCCGATATCTTCTACCTGAAGCTCATGAAAGATGAGAGTGATGCAAAGCTGAGGGAGAGAGTAATCGAACTGAAATCCCGATTCAGGACGATTAAGTATACCTTTGAGGAAGAGGAGGCATACGAATTTTAGATTGAGCAATTTTTTATTCAGCCTATGCGAGATAAAGATTTAATATATTCGACAACAAAAATCACTTGGAGGTTAAGAGAATGACGAGAATCGAAAGCCTGATTGAGAAGGCCAGGAGATTGAAGGAAAAAGGCCTAACCACAGGCGAGATAGCAGATGAGCTTAATGTTTCAAGAGAGACTGCACTCTGGCTTCTCACAAAAGCCACTGAGGATATTTCCCCCCCATCAGATGTCTATATCGAGTGGAGAACTTTCGTAAAATCTCCATATAGAATGAGAAATATTGCGAAATCACTTGTAGATATGGTTCTCGATGTGATTGAGGATGAAATTGAGGTCGTGATAGGTATCGCAACCAGCGGAATACCTATAGCAACGATGATTGCCGAAGAGCTTAACGCGGATCTGGCCTTATACTATCCAAGAAAGCTGAAATGGGAAAATGAAGAGAGAGAGATTGCGGGAACACTGAGCGAGAACTATGCTAAAGTTGATAGAAAGAACTGCATAGCAATTGATGATATCATCACCACGGGAAGCACGCTCAGAGAGGTTGCGGAGTATGTGAGCAAAAAAGAGGGCAAGCTGTTATGTGCCTGTGTTGTTATCGATAAGAGGGGGCTTGAGGATATTGGTGGTGCTCCTGTACTGAGCATGCTGAAGGTTACGAGGATCTGAGGTATAGCCGATGGATCTTGACAGGGTGTGCGTAATAATCCCAACCCTCAACGAGGAGGAGGCAATAGGACATACCATCGATGAGTTCAAAAAAGAGGGTTTTAACAATATATTTGTAATTGATGGCAACAGCACGGACAGAACAAGGGAGATCGCCAGAAAGAAGGGAGCAAAAGTTGAGGTGCAGTCTGGAAAGGGAAAGGGACAGGCTGTAGCTGAGGCTTTCAAGCTGGTGGATAGCGATGTGATAATTCTTGTTGATGGCGATGGCACATATCCGGCAAAAGATGCAAAGAAACTTTTAGATCCTATTTTTAAGGATGTCGCCGACCATGTTGTTGGCAATAGGCTAAAAAACTATGAGAAAGGAGCTTTTACCAGGCTGAATCTGTTCGGAAACAAGATCATAAACTTTATTTTCAGACTTTTTTACGGAGTTGAACTGTACGATATCCTTTCTGGATATAGAGCTTTGAGAAAGGAGTTATACAAAAGTGTTGAGCTTCAGAAAAGAGGATTTGAGGTTGAAACCGAACTGACAGTTGAAACAATATCCAAGGGCTTCAGAATGGTGGAGGTACCAATAGAGTACAGAAAGAGAGGTGGTAAAACGAAGCTCAATCCGCTGAAAGATGGGTGGAGGATAGTTTCCACAATATACAATCTTCTCCCGAGATACAGTCCCGGCAGGCACATGTACCCTTTTGGGTTAATTATGCTTTTTTTGGGGTTCATAACCGGAATTTATGTCGTCTATGAATGGTTTCACAGGATAACTCACAGCCTGCTCGCCATACTGACGACCTTACTTATAATCGCAGGCATACAGGTTATCATCTTCGGATTTATTGCCGATGTCGTGTTCAAGATAAACGCTGAAATCAGAAGAGATTTAATCCTGCTTAGAGAAGAGGTCAAAAAGATTAAAAGAGATTAATCTCCGTGGATACCATTACAAAAATACTTTTAAGCTAGGAAGTTTTATGTAGCCTTGGCTCCCGTGGGGTAGGTGGACATCCTCGAGGTCTCCGGAACCTCAGACCCGGGTTCGAATCCCGGCGGGAGCGTAAGAAACTAAGTTTCCTCGTCATTAAACCACCCTGCAGTCTATCTTCAGCCTCTCACCCCAGGTAAAAACGGGATGTTTTTCTTCTAATACCCATTAGCCCATGGGAGATGACAGGTAGGGCAACTGTTGCATCAATGCATGCTTGCACTGATCAACTCCAACGATTTTTAACTGCCTTTAGCTCAACCAAAGGAGGCCGAAACATAATCAAGAAAAACCTTTAAATTAAACATCTCGAATCTCGAATTATGGCATCCGAGAAATCTTCAAGAATTGAGGGTTTTTACAAATTACCCATTGAGAAGCGGTTGAAGAAAGTTGTAGAATTTTCCGGTTTGAGCGATGAAGAAGCTGAACTGCTGAAAAAAACCGGAAGCTTATCGATAGATATTGCAGACAGAATGATAGAGAATGTTATCGGAACCTTTGAACTCCCAATAGGTATTGCAACAAACTTTCTAATCGATGGTAAGGATTACCTCATCCCCATGGTCATTGAAGAGCCTAGTGTTGTTGCCGCAGCGAGCAATGCAGCGAAAATGGCGAGAGTCAAGGGAGGATTCTGGACATCTTCAACCGGCCCGCTGATGATAGGGCAGGTTCAAGTCACGAATCTCCCAAATCCTAACTATGCGAGGCTTCAGGTTCTGGCACACAAGGATGAAATAATAGAGAAAGCCAACGAGCAGGATCCTATGCTTGTATCCCTCGGAGGAGGTTGCAAGGACATCGAGGCAAGGGTCATAGACACCATGAAAGGAAAGATGCTGATTATCCACCTCATAGTCGATGTCAGGGATGCAATGGGTGCGAATGCCGTAAACACGATGGCTGAGGCTGTTGCACCCCTCATCGAGAAGATTACTGGCGGGAGAGTGTATCTGAGAATCATATCAAATCTGGCAGTTTACAGACTGGCTAGAGCCTATGCAATTTTTGACAAGGATGCTATCGGTGGAGAGGAGGTTGTGGAGGGCATCATGAACGCCTACGCCTTTGCCCTGGCAGATCCATTCAGGTGTGCGACCCACAACAAGGGAATTATGAACGGGATCTCTGCAGTCGTTCTCGCTACGGGAAATGACTTCAGAGCGATAGAGGCTGGAGCACATGCCTATGCTTCGTTGAACGGATACAAACCCCTTACAACCTATGAGGTGAACAGCAAAGGTGATCTTGTTGGAACTATTGAGGTACCTGTGGCTGTTGGAGTTATAGGCGGTTCAACCTCTGTCAACCCTCTCGCCAAAATAAACCTCAAGATACTGGGTGTTAAGAGTGCCGACGAGCTTTCGAGAATAATTGCTGCAGTTGGGTTAGCCCAGAACTTTGCTGCTTTGAGGGCTCTGGCAACTGAGGGCATACAGAGGGGACACATGTCGCTCCATGCGAGGAACATAGCCATCTCCGCTGGAGCAAAGGGTGATGAGATAGACAAGGTTGTTGAGGTTCTGGTTAGGGAAAGGAAGATCAGGATGGACAGGGCGATGGAGATTCTGAAGGAGATCAGGAGTAAAAAGGGCTAACACACTTTTAATTTTATTTCTTCTTCGGTCAATCCACTACCAAATCAAAAATCGAAACAGAAAAATTTTATTACATGTTTGTTCATTCACAATCAAATGTCCTTAACTCAGGCGTTGGCTATTTCAGCTGAGGGGATAAGCGGAGTTTTTATAGTACTTGGGCTACTGGCTCTATTCATATGGCTGATGGGTTTTTTTAACTTCGAAAAGACAGAAAAAGTTGAGGAAAATCAAAAAGCTCAAGAGAAGTTCTCTGAAAAGGAGAAATTTGCCATCATAGCTGCAATATATCATCTGGAAGAGGGTGGGCGTGAGATGGTTGTTGATGTTATGGCTCCATCAGAGTGGAAGAAAACCGCGAGAGTTGAGCAGGTGATGCTATGAAGGGTTTTAAGATCGCCATAGATGATGAGGAGTTCGATGTTTTTGTTGAAAAGCTTGATGATAATGTTTACAAGGTTCAGATAAACGACAAAACTGCTGTTGTCTCAATAAGGGATGATATAATTGAGTTCAAGGATTCGGAAGCTATAGTTGTTAGAGAGGAAAAAGCGAGAAGTGTTGAAGTAAAGAAAGATGTTGGAAGAAGAGAGATCAAGTCTATGCTACCGGGGACGGTTATGAAAATTCTGGTGAAAGAAGGCGATAAGGTTAACGCCGGAAATACGGTGCTGATACTGGAAGCCATGAAGATGGAAAACGAGATCACGAGCCCGTTTGATGGCATAGTTAAGGAAATCAGAGTCAAGAGCGGGGATAGAGTCGATACAGGAGATGTGCTTGTTGTCATAGAGTAGGTGAGCCTTGATGGATTTTTTCTCCATCACAGCGATCTCTGAACTTACTCCCGGAAATGCAGTTTTGATCTTAATAGGCCTGGCCTTAATTTATCTTGGGATAAAGAAAGAGATGGAACCTTTACTCCTCGTACCGATCGGTATTGGCGCCATACTGGCCAACATACCGAAAGGCGGGATAGCGGACATCGAGGGTTATGGAGGAATACTGGGAATCTTTTTGAAGTACCTTATAAGCACGGAAATCGTTCCTCTTCTGATCTTCCTCGGGATAGGTGCCTTAACCGACTTCGGACCGTTGATAGCAAATCCCAAAACATTTCTATTGGGTGCTGCAGCTCAGATAGGTATTTTCTGTGCGTTCATAATGGCGATGCTGCTCAATTTCACACCACAGGAATCAGCATCCATCGGCATAATAGGTGGGGCTGATGGACCAACAACTATCTATACTACCACCATCCTCGCACCCCACATGCTCGCAGCAACGGCCATCGCGGCTTACAGCTACATGTCTCTCGTCCCACTGATCCAGCCTCCGATAATCAAAGCCTTGACGACCAAAGAGGAAAGAAGAATCAGGATGAAGACTTTGAGGAAAGTTTCAAGGACAGAGAAAATAATCTTCCCTATTGCGACGATGATAATTACAGGCCTTTTGGTTCCTGCAGCCCTTCCGCTGATAGGCATGCTGATGGCAGGAAACATCTTTAGGGAGAGTGGTGTTACTGAGAGGCTGGCAAAAGGTGCGAGTGAGGAACTTCTGAACATCATGACAATAATTCTTGGACTCACGGTTGGAAGCACCATGAAGGCGGAGAGCTTTCTTACAGTAAAGACCATTCTAATCTTGCTGCTTGGTGTTTTTGCATTTGCCACAGCCACAGCAGGTGGTGTGCTTCTCGCCAAGCTAATGAACCTGTTTGTAAAGGAAAAAGTCAATCCGATGATAGGTGCTGCTGGAGTTTCAGCCGTTCCAATGTCGGCAAGAGTCGTTCAGAAACTTGCCTTGGAAGAAGATAAGGAGAATCACCTGCTCATGCATGCGATGGGGCCAAATGTTGCCGGAGTTATCGGCTCTGCCACCGCTGCCGGGATACTGATACACCTTCTCGCCTGAAATTTTGCATAAACTTTAACGGATTTCCCATTAACAGTATTTCGAGTTAGCAACTAACGATCTCCAGACCATCGAGTAAATACTCGCTGTCGTAGTATCTTCTGATTACCGCTCTCAAATTTTCCAGACTTCTGGAAAAGTCGGCTCCAAAATAGGTAAAAAAAGTTTTTAACTGCTTAATATGTCTCATCTCACAAAACTCACCGGCTCCAGAACTCAGAACAAGGTTTGTCGAGTGTTTTTTTGCAATTTTAATGACATTAATCATGCTCTCGATCAGCCTAGCCCTTCTGTATCCTCTGCTGTGGATAAACCTGTACATCGGTATCTCAACCGCCACATTCTTCTCAGCACATAGCTTCAGCGAGATGTAGTCCATTACGTGAAAGGAATCAACGATCAGATCAACTTTCTTCCTCGAAATAGCTTCCCTTATAACCGAAACATTATTGCTCTTAACTGCAACTATCCAGCTCTTGCTGGCCTTTCTTAACTCCTTTTTTAAAGAGTTGGTGTCATCACACTCAATAAAATAGGCTGGAAAAGCAAAATCCAGAGCACTATCTTCATCAAACTCTTTTGTAAGAAACAGGCATGAGTCAAATCCCATCAGCTCAAGTTCCTCTCTTTTTGGTTTAAATCTCAGCAAATCTGGTTTTATGCTCTTAAAGTCCATCTTAAAGTCCATGGATTATCAACTCTTTCGCAAAATCGATGACCTTATCCCTCTTGAGAGGGAAGGTTGTCAGCTTTGTTTTCATTATGATTCCATCACCCCTCGGGATCAACTTAACCTCATCGAGAAAAGCTGCCTGTTTATCAAACCTCATGTACAGTGTTCCATCGTCATCTATTCTGAGATCCAGCTCATCAAGGAGATACTCTTTCTGATCTCCGAGTCTGTCCATTATGTAGTTCCACAGCTCTTTTATCTTCCTTTTGTTCTTAATCTCCACTTCCAGAAACATCATCGGGTTTCCGAAGTGTCCTTCGGCATCAGATGCCTGAATCTCGAACTCAAAAGGGATTAGATTGGATATTGCATAGGCTACCTTTTCATGATCCTCGGTTGAATGAACAGTAGCGTAAAAACCTATCCTCTCAATTCTACCATTGCTCATAAAAAACAAAAAATTAAGATCTGAAGTTGGCCCTAAGGCTTGGTCTTACCTTTTCAGCCCCTCTTCCTCTGTTTCTCAATCCTCTTCCCTTCTTTCCTGCAGAAGTCAACCCTCTAAATGCTCTTCCTTTCTGCCTGCATATCCACGAAAGGTCTTTGTCAGCCTTTATATCTGGAGAGTCCCTATCGACAAGGATGACCTCAAACCACTTGTACTTTCCATCCTCTCCAACCCAGTAGGAGTTCAGAACCTCCATGTTTCTGTACTTTCTTGCTGCCCTCTCCTCCGCTATCCTCTGCAGACTCTTCTTCGGTGTTCTCTTGTTAACGAGCATGTTCTTGGTTTTTCTGCCCTTTCTGAATCTCGTTATATGTCTTCCTCCCCTTCTCACTCTAACTCTGACTACGATTATTCCCCTCTTGGCCTTGTATCCGAGCGTTCTGGCTCTATCCAGTCTGGTTGGTCTTTCAACTCTCACTACCGCAGGATCCCTTCTCCACTTCTGCAGCCTGACCCACATGAGTTCAGCGACATAACTCCCTTTCGGATTTTTCCACGCTTCTCTGATGTATGCGTAGCATGACTTCATGAACTAACACCTCATGAGCTTGATTAGAGTTGTATTCTGGGTGAGTTAATAAATATATCGCATATGGCATGCTAAACCTCAAAGTCCGCAACAAGCACTGTGTGATCGGATGGTTTCTCCCTGAGTCTCGAATTCATGTCGATATAGCAATCCACTGACCTCTCAGCCAGGGACTCTGTTGCGAGGATGTGATCAACCCTCCACCCTAGTCCCTTTTCAACAGCATTCCTCACCCTGTAGTCGAAAAAAGTGTACTGCCTGTCATCCGGATGATGTTTTCTGAAGATATCTACAAAGCCGAGGGACAGGATTTCTTTAAAGGCTTTTCTCACATCTTCATGGAAGCAAACATGATTCTTCAACCTTTTTGGATTGTGAACATCTATCTCCTCTGGAGCGACATTGAAATCTCCACATATCAGGATGTGATTGCTCAAATTGAGATTTTCAAGGTAGTTCTTAAACCTTTTATACCAGTCGAGCTTGTACCTGAACATTGGACTATCCAAGCTCTGCCCCTGAGGTGCATATATATTGATCACTGTTATTCCATCGATAACAGCCCTCAAAAGCCTGTCCCTGTCATTACCATCAAGCCCGGAGTCGAACTCCTCTGGCTCTTTTTTGCTGACTATTGCCACACCATTTCTACCCTTGGAGCCACTAAAAACAACATGATAGCCGATTCTGTGAAACTCGGATTCGGGAAAGTTCTTGTCAGCTACCTTTGTTTCCTGCAGGCATAGAATGTCGGGTTTGTGCTCCCTGATCCATGGGATAACGATATGCAATCTCGATCGAATGGAGTTCACATTGAATGTTGCAACTCTGAGCATGGAAATAGCCCTATCTCGGATTTAAAAAAATGTTGTGTTGTCAGTTGCAGAAACTACACAAGGGTTGCACAAGATTTTTAAATCCAGTCGGTCAGATGCAATGACAGGCTCCGGTGGTGTAGCCCGGCCAATCATTCCGGCCTTTCGAGCCGGCGACCCGGGTTCAAATCCCGGCCGGAGCACTTATTACTTGTTAAATTTTGATTTTTTCCAACATAACCAGCTTTGAGCCCGATAATTAGTGCTGGATCTTGTCTGAATAGATCTAAATCTGAATAAATCTAAAATAACTTAAAAATTTTTGAGCCCGTTTGAGATTTTTTACGGTTAACTGTCTTAACCAACTGAATTACTATTTTATTTTATAAAATTATGATTAAAAGTACTTAAAATTACTCCTTAAAAATCTCTCCAAACTCCGAGATGTCTCTCTCGCTACTCAAAAGCTCCTTCAACACATCAACAAGCTTCTCCACTTCAACTCTAATCTGCTTTGTCGTATCCCTGTCCCTTATCGTTATAGTCGAGTCCTCGAAGGTTTGATGATCTATCGTAACGCAGAAAGGTGTACCTATCTCGTCATACCTCCTGTATCTCCTGCCGATGCTTCCAGAGTCATCCTTCTCCGTGAAAATCCCTGCCTCCTTCAACTTTGCAGTCAGCTCTTCAGCCTTGCTGGTGAAAGGCTCCCTTGAGAGGAGGGGAAGAACTGCAACCTGGACAGGAGCTATCCACCTCTTCAGTCTCAGTACTCTCCTTGTCTCCCCATCAACGACATCCGTATCGAACGCATGCTCCAGTATGGCATAGGTTATCCTGTCGAGTCCAAACGACGGTTCGATAACATTTGGCACCACTCTCTCTCCATGGATTAACTCTTCCTTCTCCTCGAAATCGAAGAACGAGCTGTCGATGCGCATTTCCTCACCATCAACATTCAGTACGATGCTGTCACCAACCTCACCCTCGTATTTCTCGATCATCTCTGCAATCTTCTTCGTCTTCTCCCTGAAAACCGGGCCGAGCTTTTTCATATTCGGAATGAGCCTTCTGACCTTAACCTTCACAGGCTCGTCGTAGTATACGAAAACGCTGAGATCTTCCTTGCTGTACCTTCTGTGCCTTGAGAGGTCGTAATCTCCTCTGTCAGCTATACCGACTATCTCGATCCAGCCATAGGATGTATATGCCTCTGCATCCCAGCAGTCCACTGCATAATGGGCTTTTTCGTCATCCTTGTGCTGCCTGAACCTCATTCTCTTCTCATCTATCCCAGCTTTCAGGAGAAAATCGGCAGTCTTGCCGATGAAGTAGGCGAGGAGTTCATGGGCTATTATCCCCCTCTCAACAGCCTCGCCAAGGGTTATGTTATGCTCCTGATCGAATTTATCGACAAGGGTTACCGTGAAATTCCTGTATTTATCAAAATCAGGATGTTTCTTCTCCTTGGGATGAACAAAATACTCCAGCTCAGCCTGATTGAACTCTCTAAGCCTGATCACACCCTGTCTGGGACTGATCTCATTCCTGTAAGCTCTTCCAATCTGGCATACACCGAATGGGAGTTTGTTTCTGAAATAGTCTGCCAGCCTCTTGAAGTTTATAAACATCCCCTGAGCGGTCTCTGGGCGGAGATATCCCTTCTTGCCCCTTCCCGGACCGATTGTTGTTGAGAACATCAGATTGAAGTTTTCAGGAGACTTGAAATCTCCACCACATTCACATTTGAGATCATATTCTGAAAGGATCTCCATAACAGACTCAATCGTCTCATCAGCCTCTATTCCGAGCTTCTCCTTTATGTAGTGATCAGCCCTGAATATCTTCCCACAGTTCTCACACTCAATGGCCACATCCGTAAACGACTCCGCATGTCCTGATGCGATGAATACCTCTTCTATGCCTATCGTTGGTGTATCTATCTCAACCGCCCTCTCATTGACGACGAAATACTTCCTCCAGAGGTTCTCTATAGCCCTTCTCGTGTTGTTCCCGAGAGGCCCGTAATCAAAGAAACCAGCCATACCTCCATATATTTCAAATGACTGCCAGAGAAATCCCCTTCGTATCAGCATTTCTGTGATTTCGCTCATTTCACCACCTTTATTCGAGCAGATTGGACTGTCAGACTAAGCTCTACCCACCACTATTAAATTTTTCCACTTCCAATGGAAATAAGGGGGTTTAAAAAATCATTAAAAATCAGTACTTCTGCTCCCTTATGTATGGCTTGCCCAATGCAGAGGGTGCACCGAACTTTTCTTTCTCCCTTATAACCCCTACCAGCAGAACGAGTATCGTGAAAACATAGGGCACCATCCTCATGAAGTGATATGAAACTCCAAGCCCGAGAGCCTGAAGCTTGAAAGATAGTACATCAAGCCCTCCAAAGAGGTAGGCTCCGAATATAGCCCTATGTGGTGTCCATCCGCTGAATATCACTAAAGCCAGACAAATCCAGCCTCTTCCAGCAGTCAATCCCTCAGTCCAAACCTTCGCGTATGCGAGACTCAGGTATGCTCCAGCAACCCCAACCAAGAATCCGCCTATCAGCACAGCAATAAACCTCACTCTGTCAACAGGAATTCCCATCGTGTCTGCAGCCTCCGGGTTCTCACCTACGGCAAAAAGCTCCATGCCATACCTCGTTTTGTTCATGATGAACCATATCACTGGAACCAATGCAATGCCGAGATACACGAATGGATCGTGGCTGAAGAGAGCAGTTCCCAGATACGGAATATCAGAGAGGTAAGGTATCTCCATCGGGGTTATATATTCAGCCACTGTACCGACAAAGTCCTTTCCGAGGAAGCCTGTTAGGCCAAGACCAAGGAGAACCAGCATGAGTCCCGTCACAGCCTGATCAACTTTAAGTGTGACGGTGAAGAAAGCATGTATTATGGCAAGCAGAAGCCCTGCCAGACCACCGATCAGAATGCCCAGCCATGGATTTCCGGTCACAAGGCTGACATAAAAGCCAGTCATCGCACCCATGATCATTATCCCCTCAAGGCCCAAGTTCAGCACACCGCTCCTTTCGGTAATTATCTCTCCGAGAGTTGCGAATAGCAACGGTGTTCCAGCCCTCATCGAGGCTGCTATGAGCGATGCCAAGAATTCCACCTCGATCATGATCTACCTCCAAGTTTTATCTTGTATCTCGTGAAGAAATCACCGCCAATTATGAACAGAACAACCAGAGCCTGAAAAACATCAACTATTGCCACAGGAATACCAAAGGTCGTCTGCATTGCAGAACCACCAACATACAGCCATCCGAACAGGAAGGCTGACAGGATCACAAAAAGGGGATTGCCTCTTGCAAGCAAAGCTACTGGAATCCCAGTATATCCGTAGCCCGGAGATACATTAGCCCTCAACCTCATGTGCAGTCCGCTAACCTCGATCATTCCAGCAAGTCCCGCAATCATTCCGGCGAGGAGCATTGTGGAGACTACCACCCAGCTCCTTTTGATACCAGCGTACTCTGCAGATCTCGGATTTGAGCCAAATATTCTGACAGAGAAGCCATAAGATGTCTTCATCATCAGTAAGTAAATCAGTATGGCCACAACAAATGCTATTATAACGCCGAGATGAAACCTCGTTCCGAAAAATCTTGGAAGTATTGCGTAATCGCCAAACAAATCTGAATACGGGAAGTTATAAACATACTTCCCCTTCATTGGCCCGTAAACAAGATATTCCACCCAGTATATGGCAACATAGTTCAGCAGTAGCGTTGAAATTATCTCGTTCAAATCGAATTTGGCCTTTAAAAAGGCTGGAATTGACGCCCAAACCATCCCGAAAAACGCTGCAAAGATAATCATCAGGGGTATAACGACAGCAGAAGTGTGGATTGGCAGATATAGGGCTATCACGCTTGCAGCAAAAGCCCCCATGTAAAGCTGACCCTCAGCACCGATGTTCCACAAACCAGCCCTCAGAGGTATGGACACTGCAAGCCCTGTGAGTATGATTGGTGCTGTCTTCACGAAAAGCTCGGTAACACCAAACTTGGTTGCAAATGCCCTGTACATCATCGTTGAATAAGCATCTACAGGATTCACACCGATTATCGCAAGCAGAACTCCAACGAAGAACAGCGATGCAAGAATCGATCCAGCAGTTATGTACAGGTAGATTCTCTTTGGAGTTTCAAGCCTTCTCTCAATCCTCATTGATTTCCCCTCCAGACATCAAAATCCCGATTTTCTCCATATCCGGCTCCTCGAAAATCCCTCTTATCTGCCCCTCGTAGATAACAGCAATTCTGTCGCTCATCTCCACTATCTCATCCAGATCTTCAGAAATCAGGATTACAGCCTTACCCTCTTCAGAGAACTGTATCAGCTTCTTTCTGACATACTCTATTCCAGCTATGTCGAGACCTCTCGTTGGCTGAGATGCGATCAAAAGCCTCGGGTTTCTGGAGAACTCCCTCGCGATTATGAGCCTCTGCATGTTCCCTCCAGACAGCGTACTTGCCAGAGCGTGTACCGAGGGTGTTTTGATGTCGTACTCCTTAACAAGCCTTTCAGCATGAGCTTCGATGTTGCTGAAATCAATAATACCCTTCCTGCAGAACTTCCTGTAATCTCTCAAAACGAGGTTGTCGGCTATGGTTAAAGATAATGCCAGTCCCGAGTTTATTCTATCCTCCGGAATGCAGGAGATCCCCAACTGAATTCTTTCATAAACGCCAGCAGAATCTATCCTCTTTCCATCGAAGTATATCGCTCCTCTCTCTATGTCCCTAACCCCAACGATGATCTCTTCAAGCTCCCTCTGCCCGTTACCCGAAACTCCGGCGATTCCAAGGATCTCACCCTCTCTAACGGAGAGGTTAATGCCTTTCAGTGCCATCAGACCCCTGTCATCCCTAGCATAAACATCTTTAAGCACGAGAACATCTCTGCCATAGTTCCTGACGCTCTTTCTGAACTCCATTTTGATCTCTCTTCCGACCATCATCTTGGCCAACTCTTTCTCGTTCGTTTCTGATGTGACAATGGTCCCCACATTTCTTCCTTTTCTCAGCACCGTAATCCTGTCGGTTAGCTCAAGAGCCTCTCTTAGCTTGTGGGTTATAAAAAGAACAGTTAGTCCCTTTTCTTTCATGCTCTTCAGGGCAACAAACAGCTTTTCAGTCTCTGAGGGAGTTAACACAGAGGTTGGTTCATCGAGGATCAAAAGCTTGACATCTCTCATGAGGGATTTTAGTATCTCAACCCTCTGTTCCTCTCCGACACTCATGTTGACAACGATCTCATCAAGGTCAACATCTATCTTCGATTTCTCCATTATCTCCTTTATTCTCTCTCTAGCCCATCCGTAATCCACGAGCGGGTCGTTGGGAGTTTTGTACCCAAGGATTATGTTGTCCAGAGCGGTCATCTTGTTGACGAGCTTGAAGTGCTGATGAACCATTCCGATTCCAGCTTCTATTGCATCTTTTGGAGAGTTAAAGACCCTTTTCTTACCGTCAAAGATTATCTCACCGCTATCTGGTTTGTAAAGTCCATAGAGAATACTCATCAGCGTTGTTTTTCCAGCACCGTTCTCTCCCAGCAATCCGTGGATTTCCCCTTTCCTCACCTTGAGGTTAACCCTGTCGTTCGCCACAACTCCTGGGAATACCTTCGTTATGTTCCTCATTTCGAGGATATACTCTGACAACACTCCTCACCCTATAAGCTCTTTTGCAAGCTCGATAATCTCCTTACTCAATGTAAGGTTGAATCTCCTTTTAATTTCATCGATTAGCTCATCCGTGGATTTCTCCTTGTAGTTGTCAATTTTCTTCAAAAAGCCTATAGCCGTCTCGGTCAGACCCCATGGATACACTATCCACACCCATCTGCTGAAAATCTCTCCGGAAAAGTCTGGAATGAACTCCGAAGTCTTCTTGTACTGCAGAACAGCGGTCTTGATCTCCCTTGCTCCAGCTTTTCTCAGATGTGAGACAACAACATTGAGTGTTTTTCCAGTGTCGGCAACATCATCCACCAGCAGAACCTTTTTTCCGGACATGTCAACATTTATCGGCTGGGTTATGACTGCATCGTCTCTGGATTCTGCAACATCCCAGTACTCAGCTTTGACGCTGTAAAGCTCCCGGATATTCAGGAAATCGCTGATTATTCTCGCAGGAATCCATCCTCCTCTACCTACAGCAACTATCGCATCCGGTTTGAACCCCGATTTTCTCACATCTTTTGCGATCGTAAAGCAAACCCTGTAAATGTGATCCCATGTAAGTAGCTGACATTCAACTTCCATGTCCCTGATTTGTTCGTGAGTTTTAAACTTTTTCTAATACACCCAATTGTCTCCATTTATCATCCTAAATGCTTCACTTAGTCAAACCGAGTCAAAGTGAGCCAGGTTAGCAAAACTAATGAAAAAATTATATATTATTTGAGATTATCAAAAGTTGGTGGTGGTGATGGAGAATAGGGATGTTGCGATTTCAGCCGTTATGGTGTTCTCCGCTGTGATGCTGACATACAAATGGCTTTCGTTATACGACAGGGTAGATGCTTCGGTGATCTTCTTTGCATTCCTGTTGACACTATCTCTCGGAGCGCTGTTCATAAGCATGGAACTCAGGATGAAAAAGATCATGGAGGAGTTCGAGAACACCAAGAGGGCCATAGCAGTAAATACAGGAAACCTCGAGGACAGTTTCGAAGAGATTCTCCAGAAGTACCTTGAGGTTATTGATGATAGGCTTGAAGGAATTGAAAGAAGAATTTATCGCTGAAAAAGCCAAAAGAAGCTGAAAAAAGTTGAAAAGCCACTAAACCAGAAAAAATTTATTTTTAAAAAGCAAACCCAATTCATGGGTTCAGATATAGGAGAGCTCTTTGAAAAAGAGAAAGTTGAGCTTGACTATTTTTCAGGATATAAGATATCGATTGATGCTTTCAACACAATTTATCAGTTTCTCTCGATCATAAGGCAGCCAGACGGCACACCTTTGAAGGATTCTCAGGGAAGGATAACCTCTCACCTCTCAGGCCTCCTTTACAGAACTGCGAACATGGTTGAGGTAGGCTTAAAACCAATATATGTCTTCGATGGACAACCACCAGAGTTCAAGAGGAAAGAGATCGAGGAGAGAAAGAAAAGAAAGATGGAAATGGAGGAGAAGCTTGAGATTGCAAGGGAGATGGGAGAGAAGGATCTGAAAAAGTATGCTCAGGCTACAGCAAGGGTTGACGAGTACATTGTAGAAACCTCAAAACTTTTGTTGGGCATGATGGGTATTCCATGTATCGATGCTCCCTCCGAAGGGGAGGCACAGGCTGCATACATAACGCTGAAAGGAGATAGCGACTTTACAGGAAGTCAGGACTATGATTCCTTGCTGTTTGGAAGTCCAAAGCTTGCGAGGAATCTAACCATCACGGGCAAGAGGAAGCTTCCCGGAAAGTATGTCTATGTAGATATAAAGCCAGAGATCATAAACCTGAGCAAAAATCTGAGGAGGCTTGAGATAACCAGAGAACAGCTTGTGGACATAGCTATCCTCGTTGGAACAGACTACAACGATGGTATAAAGGGTGTGGGGCCAAAAAAAGCTTACAACCTAATAAAGAAGTATGGTGATGGAGATAAGGTATTAAAAGCCATTGGTAAGAGCATAGAGAACTTAGAGGAGATCAGAGAATTCTATCTCAACCCTCCCGTGACGGATGACTATGAGATAAAATTCTCAAAGCCAGATGCTGAGAAAATAGTTGAGTTTTTGTGTGAGGAGCATGATTTCAGCAGGGATAGGGTTGAAAAGGCAGTGGAAAAACTCACTGCCGGGCTGAAAACCAGTCAGATGAACCTGAGCAGATGGTTTTAGGTGTTGCATGGATGGGGGTGTTGCATATGCATAAACATGAAACCAGACTGGACTTCAGGGTTGGAATAGTGACAGTCTCAACATCCAGATTCGAGAAGTACGGGAATTTGAGAGGGATAGACAAAATACCAGAAGACGATGGTTCCGGCAGGGAGATATTTGAGGCGTTCAAAGATCTAGCAACGGATTACGCACTGGTTGCAGATGATGTTGAGGCGATAAAGAATACCGTCTCCGAGATGCTCAAAGAATGTGATGCCGTTATAGTTAATGGTGGAACGGGCCTGAACCCGAAGGATGTAACGATTGAAGCGATAGAGCCTCTGCTTGAAAAGAAGATAGATGGTTTTGGAGAAATCTTCAGATATCTGAGCTACAAAGAGGTTGGCACGTCAGCAATTCTCTCAAGAGCCACAGCGGGAATCGTGAACTCCAAAGCAGTATTCTGCCTGCCTGGATCGAGAAATGCTGTCGAGCTGGGTTTGAGGATAATCAGAGAGTCTTTAGCACACATTCTGTCCCATGCGAAAGGGTTGAAGTAAGATGAGGTTTCTTGCATGGGATGAAACCCTTTTCAAGAACCCTGAAGTTTTCGATCCAGATTACATTCCGGAGAAGCTATACTTCAGAGACTCACAGCTCAGGAGGATTTCAGCGAATCTTAAGCCAGCTATCCGAAAAACTCAGCCAGTAAACATGCTCTGCTTAGGCCCTCCCGGAACTGGAAAAACTTCTGCCATAAAACTGATTTTCAGAGAACTTGAGGATTTCGATGTTATCCCCGTTTATGCTAACTGTCAGCTTCTTGGCTCCAAGCAGGCAGTATTCGGCAAGATATTCGAAGCTCTCTACGGATACAAGCCACCATCATATGGCATCCCTTTTGCCAAGCTGTATGCGTCGATTTTGAACAAAGTCCTTGAGATCGACAAGGTGCTTGTGGTTGCGCTTGACGATATAAACCTCCTTCTGAATGATACCCAGATAAACGATGTGCTGTATGCGATACTCAAGGCGTATGAAGAGGTTGATGGGGTAAAAACAGGAGTTATAGCGATAGGAACTGATTTAAAGCTAAATGCGAGGCTCGATGAGAGAGTTGGCTCGATATTTCACCCTGATGAAATTCTTTTCCCACCATACGGCTTGGAAGAAATATTCGAGATCTTGAAAAACAGATGTCTTGTGGGCTTTTACAGAAATGTCATCAGCGACGCGGTCATAGAGAGGGTTGCAGAGCTGACATACGAGACCGGAGATCTGAGGGTTGGTTTGTATCTCCTGAAAATGGCGGGAATATCCGCAGAAGAAAGAGGCTCAAGGAAGATATCCATAGAGGATGTTGAAAAAGCCTTTAGCAAGAGCAAAGTTGTTTTGCTGAAGAAGTGCATCTCAATGCTCAACCAGGAAGAGAGGGAGATTTTAAAGCAGATATATCAGCAAGACGACATTTCTACTGGTGAAATGTACAAAAAGGTCCGCAAAGATCACAAAATTGGATACACGAAGTTCTACAATATTATCTCAAAGCTCGAGAACCTGAGGCTGATAGACTTATCATACTTAAAGAGGGGTAAGGGCAGAACCAGGTCTATCGTAAGGAGATTCGACAGAGAAACGGTTTTAGGGGCGTTGAAGGAGTTTGCAATATGAAACTGATTTTCGGAAGATTTCAACCTTTCACAACTCGGGCTCGTTCTCCGGACGACTGAGAGGTTACGAGGTTTCCTCGGGGTGACTGACGAGAGTCACACAAAAAGAAAAGCTTTGCAGGGGAGTTGTAGAATAAAATCGATTGGAGGCTGGAAAATGCATGAGGAATGGATTGAAAGTGAAGTGCCCGTGAGCATGTCTTGCAAGCAACGGGAAGATAAAAAGAGAAAATCAACCCTCAGGTAGAACTTCAAGCTCTTCTGGATGGGGGTAGTTATACTTTTTCCAGTATCCAAAGTTTGGAATCCACTTCAAACAGTTAAGCTCCTTGACATCGATGTTCTTCTTTAATATCATAACCTTCACAGACCCAAGCTTTGGATCCTTGTAGACTGATGTGAGCTTCTTTATCTCATCGCTGAACTCTTCTACAAGACCAAGCGTGCTCTTCATTATGTGCATGTAGTTCGTCAGGCCAAACACTTCCAGACCCATTTTTCTAGCAACATTGGCAACAATAGGTATGTTAAGCGGAATCCTCATCCTCATCTTTCCTGGGGAGGCATATGGATCGTGAGTGTGGACTGTCTCATCATAGCATGTGATTGCATCACAGAGCTCCTCGCTCATGTAGTCCGTTATAACCATAAATCCTGTTGAGAGTTTTTTACACAGCTGCTGAATGAGCTTTAAAGCCTCAATGCTGAGATAAACCTTCTTAGAGGGATCTATCTTTTCCAGAACATCCGAAAATTCGTCAAAGAGGGATTTATCTATGTCTTCTATTTTCTCCTCAAACCTTCCGTTCTTGAAATCAACAAAAACCTGCTTGTTAGATAGCAGGATGTGTGATGGCAGCGCACTCAAAATCCGGCTGATAAGGATTACACCCTCACATGACTCCACTTCATCGAACTTGCACACCCTGACCCCTGGCGGGATTTTATCCGGTTTGTTAAAAGCACTCTCAACCAGATAGTATTCTGCGTTTACAAGCTTTGTGAGTCTTTTAAGCAGTCTCGAACTCGTCATCCCAAAATCGTATATGCTACCACCACAGATCTCCACCATCTCGTTCAGGCAGTTGGCAATCGTTTTCGCGAGGTAGTCCATGAACTCGGATGAGAATTTCAGCTCAAAGGCAAACTCCCTGCTCATCGATAGCTCCATGTACCTGCTGAAGGGTATCGAACCTTCCTTTTTTATTATTTCTGCAATCTCCTCGAATTTCGCCATAACCAACCTCCCAACCCTAAAGCTTCTCAAAAAACATTCCCTGTTTTTTAGTCAGCCTCCTACCGCCACAAAACGGGCAAAAGAGGTTGGGTATGTGAAGGGTTCCCGAATAGCTCGTTGTCCTACGAACAACCAGATCGAATTCTGAGCCACATCTCGTGCAGTAAAGATTTTCAAGCTTTCCCATGTTTGTTTAATGTTGTAAGAGGGTATATAAAAAACTTTTCTAAATTAACTCATCATTCAGTACTTCCATCTCGGCTCCCTCTTCTCAAGGAAGGCCTTTATCCCCTCCACGGCATCCTCAGAGGAGCTCTGAAGAGATATGACCTCTGTCGCGTATTCTAAGGCAAGGAAGTCCTCCATCTGTATCTGCCTGTAGAACATTCTCTTTCCAGATTCAAGGGCTGTGAAGCTGTAGCCAGACAGCTTTCTGGCCAACTCCATTGTGGCACTCTCCAGCTCTTCTACCGGAACGATTTTGTTGAGCAGACCCCACTCATAAGCCTGCTTTGCGGTTATGAACTCTCCGGTAATCGCCATTTCATAAGCCCTCTTCCTTCCAACAGCTCTGCTCACAAACACAACAGGAGTGCTGCAGAACAGACCTATCTTGACTCCTGGGAGAGAGAACAGTGCATTTTCTTCAGCCACAGCGAGATCGCATGCAGAGACAAGTTGACAGCCAGCCGCAGCGGCCATCCCATGAACCTGTGCTATGTATGTCTGAGGAGCGTTTCTTATGGCCAGCATAACGCTGAAGCACTTCCTGAATAGCTTCTCTACTTCGATGGGATGATTCAGGATTTCATTAAGATCGTGTCCGGAAGAAAATATCTTCCCAGCTCCTTTTATAATAACAACCTTAACTTTTCTTTCAGCAGCTAGATCGTTCACGAGGCTTTCAAGTTCATCCAGCAGATCATATGAAAGTGCATTCCTTTTTTCAGGCCTGTTGAGTGTTATGATGCCTATTCTGTCCTTCTCTTCATAAACCAGGTTCCTGAATTCCCTTTTCATAGCGATTAATGGTTAAAAAATTTTAAAAATTTATCGATTTTTGGTTTATACTGGATCAACTCTGCTTTTCGTAAGTAGGGTCATCATGCTGCACGACTCAGATCTTAACCAATCTGTACACTTCAACAGCGATCTGTTTGTATTCCTTCACATGAAACTCATAAGTCCTTTTGAGTGGTATTTCGAATCTCCACAGGTGTGTTATCTTGAATCCCTTTTCTTCCGAAACTTTCCTTATGAATCTCTCACTTCCAGCCGAGTGTATTGAGTATATAACTTCCGATAGCTCAAAAGCCTTCAAAATGAAATACCTGTCTGCATGCCTTCTCTGTATCCCGAAAGGTGGGTTCATTATCGTGGTAAAATCCCTTTTTTTCAGCCACAGACTTTTGATATCTGCTCGAATCAGATCAATGTCAACTCCAAACTTCTCAGCATTCTTTTTTGCTATTTTCAGGGCGGACATATCTATATCTACACCAACTACCCTCGCTGATAGCAGAGAGCAGGCAATGGAGATCATTCCAGTACCGCAGCCAAGATCGAGCACATCCACCAGATCCCCCATTAGTCTGGCATTGATGGCTATAAACGATGCCAGAGAGGGGGGAGTAACATACTGTTCCAGATGGATCTTGGGTTTCTCAAACCCGGAAACTTTCTCGAGTTCAATCTCAAGGCTTTTCTTCACAACATTAAATCTGTGGCGATGCTATAACCATTTTTCGATTGTTGAAGCTGGATGGAGCTGAACCAATGAGTTATGCATGCAAAAAAGAGATAAGCTTTAATATTCGATCTTTTTTCAACTATTAAAACCAACAAAAATTTAAAAATAAAAAATTACTTTTCTACAAGCCTCCCAGTTTTTCTTGCATGCATGTAAGCAAGGCCTCTATACATCAGGTGTGCGAACTTGGAGTATGGTGCATATGCGAGCAGCATAAAAACCAGTACCAAGTGCACCATGTACAGCGGATACGCTATCTCCGCAGCATTGGCAAATCTAAGTATCTCCATGAGTATTCCAGTTATAATAACCAGATAGAGGTCGGTTATGAAGAACCAGTCCTGATAGCTTGGCTTTCCAGCTCTGTCAGAGTTAGCTAACCTCGTATAAACGATCCAGGTCATTCCACCGAAGATCAGCAGGAAACCGATGTTGCCGATTATCTTCACGGGATCATAGACTGGCAGGGCCAATTCCTTGACACCCAGAAGATACATGTACGCCACAGCACCGAGCGTGGAGATACCAAGAAGGATGAAGCCATAAAACGCTCCAAGGTGGGCATAGTACCTGTACTTGTTCTCAGAGCACTCGGCAAACCTCGAGTGCTTGAGGATCAGCCTCAGAGCATTCCAGAACTCATACCAGAACCCTCCAGCTTTCATCGTGGTTTTTCCTTCCAGACCTCTCTCGACCTCATAGACCATGCCGGATGACATACCTATCGCTTTCCAATACTTGTAGAAACTTATCAGAGCCACCACGATCACATAGGCTCCCAGCAGCATTCCCGCTACCTCTATGGCGAGGTGATTTATGAAGTTACCATACACAACACCCTCGCCCTCTGGCTGGAGCAGAACCCCCGGAATCTGCAGGAAAGCATACAGCAGAATTATTGGAATTGCGATCAGTATCGGCAGGTAAACGGGTGATGTAAACAACTTGCCCATGAACTTGGGAGTTGAGTACTCATAGAATATGTAGTTCCTTATCGCATTCAGAGCCTCTCCAGGTTTTGCCCCTCTCGGGCAGTTTATCGAGCAGTCATTGCACTGATGGCAAAGCCATATATCTGGATCCTTCAGCAGCTTATCCTTGAGCCCCCACTGCGCCCAGATCATCTCCTTTCTGGGATATGGATTATCATCGGGAGAAAGAGGGCAGACCACAGAACATGTAGCACACTGGAAGCACTTCTTGAGAGATGATCCTCCCATCTTCATTAAATCCTTAACAAAGTTAATATCAGGATTTAGTTTCATGCCACCACCCCTCGTAAAAAATTGGTAAATTAGAACCCTTTATACGGGTTCGGGCCAAATTCATCCTCAATTCTCTCAACGAACTCCTGTATTATCTGCGGGATCTTGTCGTACTCAGATATCGGAAGCTGTACAACCTGTACTCTCTCTGCTTCGAGAGCCAATCTCTGCAGTGTCTCCTGAACATTCTCCATTCTCCTGTTGGCCAGCTCACTGCCCTTAATGAAGTGGCACTGGTAGTCGTCTCCATACTTGCATCCTATGAGGATAACTCCATCGATACCTCTGGACAGTGCATCTGCCACCCAGACAACATTGAATGAACCCAAGCACCTCACCGGGATTATCCTGACATCGGGGTGCCACTCCATTCTGTTGAGTGCTGCCATGTCAAAGGCCGGATATGCGTCATTCTCACAAACGAAAGCTAGGAACCTCAGGCCCTCATCCTCATCCTCTGGCACATAGATGCTCTTCACCATGGAACCGATCATGTCAACATTGTAGTTCTTGAACGAGATGATTCTCTCCGGGCAGGCTCCCATACAGACTCCACATCTCCTGCATCTGTTCGGATTCGGCTTTGGAGTCCCCTTCTCGTCCTCATCGAGTGCACCGAATGGACACTCCTCAGTACACCTCTTACACTGCGTACACCTCTGCAGGAAGAACTCCGGATAGCTGAGATCTCCAACTCTTGGGAATGTTGCTGCTCCTCTGCTTATAAGCTCCAGAGCCTGTACAGCCTTCAATGCTGCACCTGTAGCATCCTCCTCACTCTCAGCAACACCCATTGGCTGTCTGAATGGTCCGGCAGCATAGATAGCTGTCCTCTGGGTCTCATACGGGAAGCATATGAAGTTAGAGTCCGGGAAGCCGTACTTCAATGCCGGAAGTTCTGGACCCTTTCTGTATGTGAGGTTGAGGATTCCTCCCACCTCTTCAATAGCCTCTGCAAGCTTCTCCTCTGCCTCTTCAGTCTCTCCAGCCTCTCCTTCTTTAGCTTCGCCCTCTTCCTTGGCTTCAAGCATATCCGCGATTTTCTTGAGCCTTGACACCATACCGGTCGCGAGCACGACCAGATCAACCTCTACCTCAATGTCCTCTCCGAGCAGGGTATTGGCAACCTCCACAAGCATGCCGTTGTCGGTTTTGGTTATGCTCTTTATTTCACCCTTTGTCAGGAATACTCCAGGGTCCTCCTGAACCCTCTTGTAGAAGTCCTCGTACTCTCCGGGGGTTCTCATGTCCTTGTAGAATATGAAAGCCTGACCATCGTTGAGCTCCCTGACATAGAGAGCCTGTTTCAGCGAGACCATACAGCAGATGCTTGAGCAGTAGGGCAGATGCTCCGGATCTCTCTGCCCGGCACACTGGATGAACGCAACCCTCTTTGCCGGCTCTCCTGTTGAGGGAACAATTATCTTCCCGTTCTCCTTGACCATCTCTTCAAGCATGACATTCGTTATCACATCAGGATACTTTCCGAATCCAAGGTTCTCGAGCTTTGTTGCATCGTATGGCTCCCAGCCAACAGCCACAACTATCGAGCCAACCCTTACCTCTTCCTGATTTCCGTTCTGGTTTATCACGACATCGAACAGACCCGGCTGACCGGAGATCTTCTCTACATATGCTGAGGTATAGACTTTTATCCTGTCATTCTCCATGACCTGCTTTATCTTCTCATCAATGTCTGGCTCTCTTGGCTCTCTGAATGGTGGCTCGTTTGGTGTTATCTTTGCGAACTTCTTGACCCATCCTCCAAGCTCCGCCTCCTTCTCAACGAGAACCACATCGTAACCAGCATTCGCAGCCTCTATTGCAGATGTCAGGCCAGTTACACCACCACCGATGACAAGAACGGTCTTTGTGATCTCCTCCTTGTATGGCTCCGGAAACTCCATCTTCTGGGCTTTAACTATGCCCATTCTGATGTAATCTTCAGCAAGCATCTGGGTTTTCGGATCGTTTGGCTTGTGGCTCCATGCGACATGCTCTCTCAGGTTAACCCTCTCAACAATAACATTCGGGAAGTCGAAGGTGTCGTAGTTCACTCTTGGTGAACAGGCTGCTATTATGATCGTGTTTACTCCCTCTTCAATATCTTTCTTGATAAGCTCTACACCCTCCTTACCGCAGAGATATTCATGGGTTTTTGCAGGAACGCTGAACTCCTCATCTGCAACCTCTTTAAGCTTCTCAACATCTATTGAATTGCCAATATCACAGCCGGTGCAGATATAGAGCATATAATTCTTCTCAAACTCTTCAGCCATACAATCACCTCTTAGCAATCTGAATACCTTTCAGAGCTGCTGCAGTTGACTCCTCAACAGCAGTTGCCACATCACTTGGCTTCTTGGCAACTCCGGCAACATATATACCCGGAGAAGACAGAGCAAATCCGTAGCTGTCGAGCTTAAGCTCTTTTATCGGTAGATTGACTCCAGAGAGTTCCGGCTGCATTCCTGTGGCGAGAACTACCATCTCAACCTCAGTCCTCGTTTTCTCTCCAGTGAGCGTGTTCTCTGCAACAACGATCAGATTTCCGTTCTCTCCTTCTTCAATCTTCGCAACCTTTCCCTTGACAAAGACTATGTTCTCGTCCTCGCTTACGGTTGCATAGAAATCCTCGAACCTTCCAGGGGCCCTTATATCTATGTAGAAGATGTAAACCTTTGCATCAGGATACTGCTCTCTGATGTAAGTAGCCTGCTTCATCGAAGCTAGGCAGCAAATTGCAGAGCAGTATGGCAGATGGTTCTCATCTCTCGATCCAGCACACTGCACAAACGCTATGGTATTTGGCTCCTTTCCATCGCTCGGTCTGACAATCTTGCCCTTTGTCGGCCCATTGTATGATGCCAGCCTCTCCATCATAACATTCGTTATGACATTCGGATACTTTCCAAAGCCAAGGTTCGTCAGCTTTGTAGCATCGTATGGCTTCCAGCCAGTCGCGACGATGATCGATTCAGCCTTTATGTTGATCGTCTTTTCTTCCATGCTGAAATCTATTGCATCATACTTGCATGCAGAAACGCACTTCGCACACTCATCCTTCTTACAAACACTGTCATCAATCACATACTTCATCGGAAATGCTAGATCGTGTGGCAGATAGATTGCTTTCGTTTTATCCATGCCGTAGTTGAAATCATTGTCTCTCTCTACCGGACAGACCTTGGCACACTCTCCACATGCCGTGCATTTAGATATATCCACATACCTTGGCTTTATCCTAACAGTCACATCGAAGTTTCCCGGGCTACCGCTGACATCAACAACCTCACTCATCGTCAGGAACTTTATCTTCGGATTTGTTCTTATCCTCCTGAAAAGGATTTCAAGTCCGCAGTATGGTGGACAGAGCTTCGGGAAATACTTGTAAAGCTGTGCTACCCTACCTCCAAGATATGGATTTCTCTCCACAACATATACATCATATCCAGCTTCAGAGGCTTCGAGCGCTGCACTCAGTCCTGCGATGCCCCCTCCTATAACCAAAATGTTCCCACTTAGCTGACCAGAAGGAATATTCTCTCTCATACTATGCCTCCTTAATTTTTACCCCCCTTTTCTACCATCACGCCCGATAATTTTAAAAGTTTTATCTTGTTTTTCAAGATTAACTATACTAGTATCCATTTTATAGACAATCCATTTCAGAACTGAAGAAAAATAAAAAAATCTCGTTCTCGGGGGTTTAAAGGTTTTAAAAAAATTGGGAGTAACCCTCAACCCCCGATCACACATTCTACCGCCTTATTCTGGTACAATCTGGATGTATGGTCTCTCGATGACTTCCCACTCGTCAGTCTGTGGGTTGTATCTGACATTAACGAACTTTCTCCAGTTGGCGTCGTCGAGCTCTGGATAGTCTGCTCTGTAGTAGTATCCTGGATATCTTGTCTCCTTCCTTGCAAGGATTGTTCTTGCATGCGCCTCAGCAACCCACATTCTGTGGATGTTCTCCCAGACTCTCTGCAACTCGTGGAGGTCCTCAGCAGCAAGCTTCTCACTATCCTCCTTCAGGAACTGCAGGAGCTTGAGGCCCTGCTCGATCATCTTCTCGCTGGTGGTATAGTAGGTTGAGATACCACCAACATACTCATCCATGATCTTCTGCAGTCTGAACATGAACATCTTTGGTCTGATGTAGTTCGGATTGATCTCTGGTCTTGTTGTGGCATCCTTGTACTGCTCGTAGAGGTTCAGTGGTCTGTAAACGATTTCCTTGAGTTTCTTGATTCTCTCTTCACTAACTGCTGGTGTGTAGTCCTTGTGGTCTCTTGCGAATTTGACTGCTGCCTTTCCGGCGATTCTTCCCTCTGTGAATGAACCGCTTGAGAACTTGTGACCGCTTGCTCCAGCACCATCACCGCAGGTGAAGAGACCCATGACTGTGGTCATTCTGTTGTACAGTGCCGGGAACGCATCCTTGTACTCATCCGGCATTGCATCGGATGGACCGCAGACCCAAGCACCGCTTGCACCAGCATGTGAGCCTATGAAGTATGGCTCGGATGGCATGATCTCAGATGGCTCAACTGCTGGGTCGATGTTCATTGATGCCCAGAGCAGAGCCTGGGTGATTGTCATGTCGAGGAAGTCCTCCCAAGCCTCAGCCTCGAGTTCCTTGAATTTCTTCTTCCTCTCCTTCTCGTCCGGGATCTCCTCAGCAAGTGCCTGGATAGCCTCTGGTGTCCTCATGTAGATCGGTCCTTTGCCCTCTCTCATGTCGAGGAGCATTGCA
The DNA here is from genome assembly GCF_000385565.1 of Archaeoglobus sulfaticallidus PM70-1. Classification (NCBI taxonomy): domain Archaea; kingdom Methanobacteriati; phylum Methanobacteriota; class Archaeoglobi; order Archaeoglobales; family Archaeoglobaceae; genus Archaeoglobus; species Archaeoglobus sulfaticallidus. The sequence continues at coordinate 1,914,608 of NC_021169.1, forward strand.
TGGTTTCTCAGGCAGGTTGGCATTGGCTTCATTGAGCCGTATGGCTGGAACTTCTCAACTTCAGCCTTTCTTGTGACCATGTACTCCTCGCCAAATGCGTTTGTCGCCTTGCACTTAAAGAGCAGGAACCAAGCACCGACTGGACCATAACCATCCTTGTATCTTGCTGGAACGAATCTGACATCCATGCAAGTCAGCTCAGCACCAACCTGTGCCATTAATGCATAGGTAGATCCAGCGTTCCAAGGTGGATACCAAGCTCTACCGAGACCCTCACCGGTTGATCTCGGTCTGAAAACGTGGACTGCTCCACCCATCGCACAGATGACTGCCTTTGCCTTGAACACATAGAACTTGTCCTCTCTAACGCTGAAACCAACTGCACCGCAAACTCTGTTCGGATCGTTATCATCTGTGAGCAGGTGTGTGATCATAACTCTCTCATAGATGTTCTCTGGGTCGAGAACGCTCTTTGCCGCCTCAGCAACGATTACCTTATAGCTCTCACCGTTTATCATTACCTGCCATGGGCCCTCTCTTACATACTTGCCGTCCTTATCCTTCCAGATTGGGAGCCCCCACTTCTCGAAGAGGTGGACACTTGAGTCAACATGTCTTGCAACATCGTAAACGAGATCCTCTCTAACAATACCCATCAGGTCAGTTCTGACATACTTCACAAAGTCCTCGGGCGTCCACTGCCCGTAGCTTGCCCTACCACTCATTCCGAGGTAGGTGTTGATGGCTGAGAGACCCATTGCAACTGCACCGCTTCTATCGATAGCAGCCTTATCTACAAGGACAACTTTCATGCCGAGTGGTTTTGCCCAGTAGCATGCTTCAACTGCGGCACCACATCCAGACATTCCACCGCCAAGAATCAAAACATCTGCTTCAACTTCCTTTATTTCAGCCTCGTATGGCATGATTACACCTCCAAATAAATTTACTTCTTAAATACTGGGAACTCTACTTCAAGTGTATCCGGCTCTGAGAACAGCAACTCGCTGTCGAGATCCTCTGGCTTTGCCTCTGGGAATCCATCGTGGGCTTTGATTGAACCCTCTGGGGTTGTCCTGATTGGGAATTTGAACCTCTTTACTGTGCCGTTTCTGAACTGGACTGTCCACATGATTGAATCACTACCCCTTAGGGGTGTAACTCTCGCACCCAGTGGAGCAAAGTCTGCATAACATCTTACCTCAATAGCACCCTGTGGGCAGATCTTCACACAGTTGTAGCACTCCCAGCACATCTCTGGCTCTCTGTTGTATGCTTTCTCCTTCTCCTTATCCAATACCATAAGGTCGTTTGGGCAGATGTACTGGCAAGCTGTCTTATCCAATGCCTTACATCCATCACACTTTTCCGGGTTTACATAACTTGGCATTTTTTCACCTCCAACTCCAAATTCCGAACTCCAACTTTCCCGATTTTAGGAGCGTCATAAATTAGTTATATAAAATTCTAAAAAATTTATTAAATATCTGATGTGTCAATGTCCGGTGGTGGTATGTACTCGGACTCTTTGGCTGCGAGTTCCTTGATCTCATCGATTTTCTCGAATACTGCCTCTACAACATCAGCACCGAGACTCTTCTTGTTAACAACTTCCTGGAACAGGGCTCTCCTGAATGCCACAGGAAGATCTTCAAGGAAACTTCTCGAATCTATTCTTGCATTTGGAAACTCTGCAAGGATTTTCTGAGAAACCTCCTCTGGAACCTCTATGATCAGCTGCTTAACCTGGCCACCAAAGAGATATGCAAGTTTATTCTCGAGTCCCGTGCCTTTGATCGCCTCAAGCCTCTGGTCATCGAGCAGAATGCCTATATAGTGTACCATTTTCATCACCCCTTGCTAACCTCCATTGGAGGTACATCCACTTCAAGCGTCTTGTCCTTCTCTGCGAGATACTTCGGATTCACGAATGGATATCCATAGACCTTCCACCATTTGACAATTGCCTTGTAAACCTCAGGCCTCATGATTATGTTCGGTGGGAAGATACCCTCTGCGACCATTCCTCTTATGAAGCTTCCACTGAGTTTCTGCTTCTGATCGACATGTCCACAGGTCTCACTGTACGCCATCTCTCCACACTTGGGGCAGTACCAGAACTCTGCCATGTTTTGCGGGATGATTTTCAATCCATAATCAACTTCATTTGGTGGAGCTTCAAATCCAAAGCTTGGAATACCCTTCGTCCATAGGATCTGGGTTGCATACATGTCGTAGTACTCACCAACTGCTGCGTGGTCTCTACCAAACATGTGATGCGTGCATCCCATGTTCTGCCTGATTATACCGTGCAGCAGTGACTCGATCGGGTTACCGTATCTCATGTCCCAGAGCGTGAATGTGACCATATGCCTCTCGGGTTTGATGTAACCAAACCTGTTAACGGCAGCGTGACCCTCAAGAATCGCCTCATCTGGGTAGTCTCCTCTTCTCTTGGCACCGATAATGGCGTTTACGAGGATACCCCTGCACGGCTCGACATCTCCAGTGTATGCAGCGTTCTTCATCAGAGCCTCGTGACCAACATGCGGAACATTTCTCGTCTGGTGGGCTATAGCTGTTCTCCAGCCCTTCTTCTTGAATTCCTCTCTGCATTTAGCTGGTGGGAACCAGAACTTGTTGTATGGATCTCTGAACTTTGGCTCGTTTACTATCGTGTACTTTCCAGCGAGAACCACAGGGTTCATGGACCTGTAGATCATGTAGCCTGGATGCTTTTTGTCGAATGGAACCTTAACAACCTCGGGATTCCTTTCGGGAGTTCCAAAAGTTCTGGTTGCTATATCAACTGGATCGATCTTGTAAATCTCATCGATGTCAAGAACTGCAAAGGGCTGGCCTTTCAATCTGAGCAAAAGCCTATCTCCCTCACCAACACCGAGATTCTTGTAGTCCTCTTCACTTATATCGAACACGAGCGGGTATGGAAATACCCATTCGTTCAGCAACCTTCTCTCTTCAAGAACTCTCTCTACCTCGTTTCTGACCATTGAACCCTCAACAGGGCTGAAGAATCCATAGCAGATCGACATTATCTCTCTGTAAACATTCCTTATCGGCACGCCATCGAGCATGGTTGGTTTTATATCGTAGGTAACGCAGCCATCAGCCATCTTTTTAGCACGATCCGGATTCCTAACGACTCTATCAACTAAGTTGCCACCATGAGGTGGTGGTGTTCTCAATAACGCCATCTAATCAAACCCCCCCTTTCCAACAAAATCTAAATTATCTAAACTATATAAGTTTTTCGAATAATATCTACACGATTAATCATATATTAGCCCAATAACACCTGCACCTCTAAAATAAAAGCTATTTGGGGTTTTAAACTATAGCTAATTCATTTTAATAGCCACATGAATGGATAAAATGCCAACAAAAACAAGTACTGTTTAATTAATTACTTTTATCATTTCGAATTTTTCGAAATACCTATCGCAAAATGTTTAAATCGGATATATAGCATAACAATATGGAAGCTCTGACGGTTGATGTCGGCACCGGGACTCAAGATGTTCTTTTATATGACAGTAGCAAAAACATAAGAAACTGTCTGAAGATGATCCTTCCTTCTCCAACAAAGGTTGTTGCAGAAAGAATAAGGGTATGCACGGAATCCGGAAAGAACATCATGCTTACCGGCTACACGATGGGGGGTGGACCATGCACCCGTTATGCCAGGAAACATATTGAGAGGGGACTTAGAATATTTGCCTTCCCAAAGCCTGCATTGACATTCAATGATGACTTACAGAAGGTAAGAGAGATGGGTGTCGAGATCGTTGAGTCAGAGATGGAGGATGCTGAGAGAATAGAAATGAGAGATGCATTCATGCCAGAATTCGAGGCTTTTTTCAAAAACCTGAGTGTCAGCATTCCGGATAAAATCTTCTTTTCCGTTCAGGATCACGGATTCTCGCCAGACATGAGCAACAGGAAATTCAGGTTTATGGTGTTTGAGAGAACAGCCAGAAAAGGTAGTATTTACTCTTTCTTTTACAGGGATGTCCCTGAATACTTCAACAGGATGAGGAGCGTTGTTGAATCGATTGAGGATTATGGCAGGTCAGTAGGAAGGGAGTTCGAGGTATTCATTATCGATACGGTATTCTCCGCTGTGATTGGAGCTATGGTTGACTGCAAAGAATTTCCTGCTTTGATAGTTAACTTCGGTAACTCGCACACGATTGGGGCAGTTGTGGATGAAGATGGTACGATATACTCACTCTTCGAGCATCACACATTTGCTATGAAGCAAAAAGGCTTAGAGGGTATCAACAGATTCATTGAGAGATTTGTTAGGGGAGAGATAAGCAATGAAGATGTTTTCAACGAGGGTGGACATGGAGCGTATGTGGATGAGGTGGTCGATGTTAAGGATAGAGTTTGCACAGGCCCGAATTCCCATCTATGCAAGTACAGAACAGCAAACCCAGCTGGAGACACGATGATAACAGGAAACATTGGAATGCTCAAGGCTTATTGTGAGCTGACAGGAGAGGAGTTGGTAATATAGGATTTAGGCATAATATGTGAGCATACTTAACGCTATTTATAAAGCTTTTACAGACTCTTTATGCGGAGATGACATGAAACCAAATTCGGTTAGAAGCAATCAGCTCAAAAAAGTTGAGTCGGGAATTGAAATCGAATATTTAATAATGTAATGTAAGAGAGCAATAAAACAAAAACCTTAACTAAAGCAAAGGATGTTGTTGAGTGATATGATCGTCACATTCTCATGGAATGTTTTCATCCCCCTCACCACAGCCTGCAGAAACAGATGTCATTACTGTGGCTTCAGGAGTGATAATCCGGAACTGATGGGGATTTCGGAGGTTAAGGAATTGCTGAACAAAGCCAAAAATGCCAGTGAAGCACTTTTTACTTTTGGTGAAAAGGCGGATGAAGTTAAGGGGGTCCGGGAGAGGCTAAAGTCTATGGGCTTTAGTGATTTTGTTGACTATGTTGTGGAGATGAATAGACTCGCAATATCGAAATCCAAACTTCCTCACACGAATGCTGGTATACTCAGCTATTCAGAGTTAAAGAGGCTAAAACCATACAACGCGTCAATGGGCCTCATGCTCGAACAGGCTGTTGAACTCGATTGCCATTCTGAAAGTCCGGGTAAAAAGCCCGAGGTAAGAATAAAAACGATAAAGGATGCAGGAAAGCTTAAGATTCCATTTACAACAGGAATACTCGTTGGAATTGGAGAAAGCTTTTACGATGACCTTTACTCTCTGGAGGTTATTGCTGAATTGCATAAAAACTATGAACACATTCAGGAGTGCATAATCCAGAACTTCAAGCCCAAAAAAGGCACTCCAATGGAGAGAATGGAAAGCCCATCTGCAGACAGGATGCTGAAAATTGTCAAGGAGGCGCGGGAGATTTTGCCCGATGATATAACAATCCAGATCCCTCCAAATCTTGTGAGAGATATACTCCCATTCATAAAAGCTGGAGCAGGAGATCTTGGTGGGATTTCAGATACAACAATAGATTATATAAACCCGGAAGAGCCTTGGCCATCGATCGAAGAAATCGAAAGATGTTTAAATGGAGCGTATGTCCTAAGAGAGAGGTTACCGATATATCCGAGGTATATAAAGATGGAGTGGGGTGGGGAAGAGGTTTCGGAACTCATATCCAGAATGTCAGATGATGAGGGCTACAGAAAAGATGGTTATAGGGGGAGTTGAATGCTCGCACAGTATCTTTCCCTGCTGTCCGATCCATTCGAGACTTTTAAAATTGCAGATGAGATAAGAAAAGAAGTTAACGGAGATAATGTCTCATTCGTAGTCAACAGAAACATAAACTTTACAGATCTTTGCGTAAACCGCTGTAAATTCTGCTCTTTCAGAAACAGAAAGAGGTTTTTGCTGAGCAGAGAAGATATAAAAAGAAAGGTTGAGGAGGCTGTGGAATACGGTTGCACCGAGGTTTGCATCCAGGGTGGGTTGCTGGAGGGCGCAGACATTGATTTCTATATAGGAATACTTCAGGCGGTTAGAGATGTTTCGGAGAAGATTCACATCCATGCGTTCTCTCCGATGGAAGTTCTGCATGCATCCAGGAACAGCAACATGCATTATGAAGATGTCCTCAGAGAGTTGAAAAAAGCCGGTCTGGATTCGATGCCAGGAACTGCAGCGGAGATACTCGACGATGGGATCAGAAATGAGATTTGCCCGGAAAAGCTGAAAACGAAAGAGTGGATAGAGATAATCAAAGCAGCCCACAGAAACGGGATTCCAACCACAGCAACGATGATGTATGGACATATAGACAGCTGGGATGATAGAATCAGGCATCTTCTCATAATAAAGAAGATTCAGCAGGAAACGGGAGGGATTACGGAGTTCATACCTCTGCCGTTCATGTCCAAGAACAATCCTCTTGGAGCAGTTTCCAAAGGCTCCTCAGGATTCGATGATCTGCTTGTGATAGCCATATCAAGGATAATCCTCCATCCTGAGATTCAGAACATACAGGCATCATGGGTCAAACTCGGGAAGAAGCTCGTTCAGGCTGCTTTATTTACCGGAGCCAACGATGTTGGTGGCACTCTCATCGAGGAGAATATATCGAAATCTGCTGGATCAACATCAGGAGAGTTCATGGATGTCGAGGAAATCCTGACCCTCATAAGGATGTGTGGCAGAATCCCAGTTCAGAGGAACACTGTATATGAAACGCTGAGAACATTTGAGTGATGTGAAACCATGATCAGCCTAACAAAGATGCTCACCGGAAAGGCTACGGTTTCTGAAAGAATTACCTACTGCGGTGATAAAAGCTTCATACCGGAAAGGCTGAAGAATTTAAGGAAGAAAATCTCTCCAGTAGTTGTTCTGAATTTAACGAGGAAGTGCAACCTCAGATGTGTTCACTGCTATGCCGATGCTAGCAGCCATTCCAGCAAGGAGCTTACAACAGAAGAGATAAAAGCTGTTATCGATGATCTGGCTGAGATGAAAATTCCTGTCCTGCTTTTCAGCGGTGGAGAGCCATTGATTAGGAAAGATATTTTCGAACTTGCGGAGTATGCAAATGACAAGGGAATCAACTGCTCCCTCTCAACAAACGGCACACTCATAACTGAAGAGATCGCAGACATGCTGAAATCCTGTTTTATCTATGTCGGGGTCAGCCTCGATGGTTTGAAGGATGTAAACGACAGGTTCAGAGGTGTGGAGGGGAGCTTCGAGAGGGCATTGCAGGGACTGATCAATGCGAGAGATGCAGGGATAATGACAGGGATAAGGTTTACAGTCACAAGATACAACCAGAACGACATAGATCCGATAATAAACTTGCTTGCGGAAAACGACATTCCCAGGTTCTGTTTATATCATCTCGTACCCTCTGGCAGGGCTGATTTTAAAGATGATATAAGCAAAGAGGAGAGAAGGAAGATAATAGAATATCTCATGAGAAAATCTGTTGAGCTTGTAGATGAAGGTTTCAAAACCGAAATACTTACAGTGGATAACCCTGTAGATGGTGTTTTCGCCTACCTGAAAATGAGGGACGAGAACCCTGACTATGCAGAAAAAATTCTGGAGTTCCTGAGATACAGGGGTGGAGATGGCAGTGGTGAAAGAATAGCCAACATCGACATGTATGGATACGTCCATCCGAACCAATTCTGGTGGGATTACAGCTGTGGGAATGTCAAGGAGAGGAAATTCAGCGAGATCTGGCTGAATCCCAATGAATTGCTGATAAAGCTCAGGAATAAAGAGAAATATTTGAGAGGAAAATGCGGGATGTGTAATTTTAAAGATGTCTGCGGTGGATTCAGACTGAGGGCTTTGAGATATGGAGATCTATGGGGAGAAGATCCGGATTGCTACCTTAGCATGGAAGAGATCTCTCAGAAAGGTTTTTAAAGTTCCGGGATAAGATTGTCCTGCCCACCAGCCATGCGTCCCCTGATGGGAGATGATGGGGATTCCACAGGGTGGGCAACAATCCTATGCGTTTGTGATTGCTCTTAATTACTCTAATCGCTCCAATCACCAATTCAAAGCCATGTAAACCTTCTTCAGCTTTTTATATGCATTAACATATTCTTTGAATGGCCTCGCGTATGACCTCATGTATCTCCCAGCGTTCTCAGGCTTGAGTACCTGATCGACCTCGGATTTAGAGATGGCATCATCAAAATTTTTGGATTTACCAAGAGAGACCAACGCCATTGCTGCCAGCCCCCTCAACCCGACCTGATCTGGACTTTTCATCCTCCTAACCGGTTTGTTGATGACATCAGCTATTATCTGGCACCATACATCAAACAGAGCCATGTGTGCGCTAAACAGATAGCAGATACCTCAGCCTTTGACTCTTCAACGACACTCTTTCCAAGTTCAATAACAGTCCCCCACAAACTGCTGGGATCCTGCTCAGCCCTGTCACCTAGATAATCGATTTTTGCCTTCGTGGATTTTGATGACCAGAGGAGAATAGCTTCCAGATCCATTACCGCACATTTTATCGAAGTTGTACCGATATCAAGCAAGAACATTCATCAAAAGAATAGGTTAAAATTAATTTTTTTCTTTATTTGATTACTATTTGATTACAAAAACATCTTTGCAAAACGAAGTGATCGTTGGATGTGCTCATTTCCTTCACCGATAACGACATCCTCATGTCCCGGATACAGGTTTCTCACATCTAAATTCGACAGCTTTTTTATTGATTCTATAAGTTCGTATGCACTCCCCCCCGGAAGATCCACCCTTCCAAAACTGCCATGGGCGAAAACTGTATCTCCGCTGAAAAGCCATTTTTTCTCTTTCTCGTACAGACAGATACTCCCAGGAGAGTGCCCGGGTGTGTGAATTATCTCCAGCTCGATATCTCCCAAATCAAATCTTTCTCCACCCCTGACAACAATATCCGGCTCGAATGGCCTGAATTTCACACCGAAAAATGAGACCTGGGATCTAACCAGCGCCATCTCACTTTCGTGGATGACTACCCTTGTATCTTCAAACCAGCCCTTCCAGTCGCTTACCGCAGAGGCGTGGTCGAAATGAGAGTGAGTCAGGAAGATGTAGGCAATATCCTTCGGATTTATGTACCTCCTGACCTCATCCACCAAGTATGCTGCATCTCCCCCAGTATCTATGAGCGCTGGAACTTCTGAGAGAATAAGATATACATTCGCAGCCAACGGAGGAGTTACGATCTGCACAGGCTTAATATCGCTATTCATGGATTAAAAAAAGGTATGGCTCTTAAAAAACTTTTGATTTCTAAAATCCCTGTATTGCTTGTACCGAGAGGGACAGCAAGAGATGGGTTAGCACTCCTGCCAAAACTGAAATTCCCAGATTCTCCCATCTCCTGTATGTCACAAAAACGAACAGTATAGCAACTAAGCCTACACCCAAATCCCTGAAAACTATTGGGAATGATATAAAGCTCGTTACGAACAGTGCAGAGATTAAAGCTGTTGATGAATATGCCAGAAACTCTTCAAACCTCTCAGACCTTATTTTCCCGAACTTCATTGGGAGGAATCTGGTGAGATATGTTCCTGCCGCCACAAGCACTATTGCTAGAAGCTTCATCTTCTCAACCTCATAGCAATTAGCGGACTCACAACTCCTGCCAGCAGAATGCCGATTGAAGAATACCCGAAGTAGTGGAATATGAGCGCTATTAGTCCACCCATTATTGCTGAGAGTCTATATTTCTTGAGGTTTGGAATCAAAAGAACGAGGAACAGTGCTGTAAGGGAGAAAACGAGTGATGGTGTTAAGGTTTTGTTCGAAATAAGGAATGCCCCTCCAACGATCCCAATAGCAGTACCAAGGACCCATGCCGAATATGAACCCAACTCCAGGCCCCAGAGGAATCTTTCATCTCTAGGAGCCGTAAGCGATCGTGCAAACACCTCGTCAGTTAACCCAAACGCGGTTATACATGGTTTCTTAATTTCAAAGTTCTGAGAGACTATGTATCCATACACTATGTGTCTCAAATTCAGGAATATCGGTATGAAAACTGCATTCACAAAGGAGTAGGGCATCAGCGAGATTAACGCGAATTGGCTCGCTCCGGCAAATACCAAAGCAGATGTCAGCAAAGTCTCCACCTTGCTGAAACCGAGAGCTAATGCAATTATTCCGAATGTCATCGCTACCGGGACATATCCAATAACTATTGGTATGCTGGCGATCAACCCTTTTCTGAACATCGCATTCCCCCAAACCTCGATTTAATCTTGATTGAAATACCCATCTGCATTCCTCCAAATTGCTTTCGTATTTGATCATCTATGATTCAAGAAGGTTACTCTGATAACAAAATCAAAAACTATACTTTTATTTCAACCCACTTATCCTCATTTTCAGAAACTCTGACCCTGACAACATCTAAACCTCCCTTTTTAAGTTCATCACTGTATTTCTCCTGTGATCAAAACAACATCACTGTCCAGTGTATCACTTGTAAATTACATCCAGAGAAACGGATAAAAAGCTGTCTTACACCAACAAAAATTCCCTCACCCTGAATTGATTCAAATATCTCACTACTTGCCTCCATTTTTGTATCATCTCCCTATCTGGTATTACCGGACATATAGAAATTTTACCTATTTTATATACCATACACAACATTGCTGAAGCAGTTACTGATAGTTAAAGATTATGGATTCAAATATATCGTCTTCTGTTTTTTGTTCTTAAATCCAAGCATGAGATCTGAGTGAATAACCAATTAGAGCGTGTTGTGAATCACCCCTCGCTCGCGCAAGGGGCTTCGGGATGGGTTTGAACCGTCAGGTTCCTTACCATCCCAAGGGGGACACAACCCCTTACTACTCCTATCTGTCCCAGCACGGCAGATTCGGAGCTACCTCTCAGCCTGTGGAAGACTCTTAACCTGATTATTTGTTTGAGGCCAGACGCCGTATCCCTCAAAACATGATTCGTCTGGCCAATCTCGTACAGGTACTTTTTCAGGATGTTTCTTGCGGAGTTGACATCTGCGTTGATGATGCCGATCACGGATTTGAACAGACCCCTCTTTACCCTTTTTCGAGGTTCATAGTGCTCCTTAGAAGGATGTTCGTGCTTAACGGAGTCCACACCGGATGTGTATTCTTCACTTATCTCTATGACATTCCCGAATTTGTATTGAAGGTGCTTCACCACTTTTCCGTGAGGAAGCAGGGAGAACATCTGGTTTACGAGGTCGGGCAACTTGCTTTCCTTGTTCTTGGATGTGTGGACGTTTCCTATAACGATCCTTGTCACCTGTCTCCTGGCAAGCTCCACAATCAGGTTTGATACACGGTGAGAGAAATCTCTCAGCAAATTTCTCACCCGCTTCCAGAGCTTGGCAATTCTTTCGTTGAGTTTGTGGTGTGGTAAGCCCTCTTTCAGGTTGTCTCTTCTAGACTGCAATCTGGAGATTTTCTTGAGGTATTTTCTTAGAAGGGACATTAGACCTCTGCCATCGATGATGTATGATGTGGGGTGGTCCTCGATAACGATGACTGCAAAGTTGGAGGTGTTGAAGTCGATGCTCATCAACCTCTCTTTTTCTGGTTGTTGGGTTTGCTCTTGCTCCACTGAATATATGATCCCCATCTGGTAGAATATCCTGCCAGAGTACTTGAGAGGTGTGATCTGGATGTTTCTTACATCATACTGAGTTAAGTCGATACCAGTATCAATCCACAAGTACTTCTTGTCAAAACCGTACTCTCCTCTGAGATACGCCTTCAACTGTTTTGGTATGGATAACCTGATCTTACTCCCGAGCACCTTGAAACCTGTTTTATCGTAGATAATGGTATGATGTGGTCTCTTCTTATCCATGAATCCTGGCCTTCTTACGGGAGAACTGTAATTCTCAGGATTCTTCAGGTAGTCAAAATACGTCATCCAGCCCTCAACGAGCTGACCCATGAGGATTTGGGCTGACCTTGAGTGAATGTTTCTGACGAAGAAGTTGTCTTTGAGTTTGTTGTAGATGTCGTAAACGTTGAACTTGAGGTTTCCGTTTATGAGGTGGTAGTTGACGATGTTCCATACTTTGCCAGCGTTGTAACAGAGGTTGCCGATGACTATCTCCTGCTCCTTAGTCAGTTTGGGCTGAACGACTATGCATCGGTTTTCCTGCACGTACATACGTCTGCGTTTGAGCAAATATATGTTGAGAGTGGTGTGAAAGTGGAAAGGATATATTCCCACCCACTTCCCCTTGCGTATCCCCTCCCTCGCGGAAGGAGTCTTGCAAGCAACGGGAAGATAAAATCAATATCTTGTGTTCTGAGATTCCACCAACTAACCAGAAAATTTGAAAGATGGGTGTTTAAGATGGTTTAAATTACTTCCTAACAATTGTCAGCTTTCTCGATCCAGAAATTATTTCCACCGGGATATTCTGAGCCTCAAACATCCCTTCGAGAAAGATTTTTAGTATGTTCTGCTCGCTTTGAGTGGATAAAATTATGGTAAATACCCTACCGTTAGCCTTTACCTTGAACCAGTTTCCAAGCTCCAGAAACTTCAGAATCTCTTGGATGTCGTTTATCCCCATCTTTTTGTTCTGAATGCCCTTGTTGTAACCTATCTCTCTGATGTACTCAAAAAACTCATCAGAAGCTCTTTTGTTTAGCTCGTCAAGAATCTTTATCCACATCTCAATGTCAACCAATACATGCTCTTCGCTCTCCAGCATCTCTCCGATCTGCTTGAGCTTTTTTATGTCGAGGTACCTTATTGCCTTCTTTATCTCATAGTATGCCTTGATAGCTTCCCTTATAGTCTCCGATGCATTCCTGTCCTCTTCTCTGGCAAGAAGCTCTACCATCTTCTCTGTCTCAGCATCCAGGGCTATAGAGAGTCTTGATATGTTTCTAGCCCTTCTTTCCTTAGCTATCAATTTAATGGACACCTCCCACATTCATGATTAAAGGCCTGAGTATCGCATACACGAACTCTATCGTTATAATGACCAGCAGAACCCTCAGTGCACCGTGAGCCTTCGGTATTGCGAACAGGAATCCTACCAGAGGTGTCAGAGCTAATATCGTTATTCCCAGAATAACGATGTTCTCCGGATCCATCAGATCAGACAGGAACCATGAATAACCGTTGATTTCCGTTCCCTTGACATCTTTCCAGAATGCTACGGCTGGCTCATTCCATCTCGCTGCCTCATTGCTTGGGTTGTCCTTGGGGCTTATGCCAACGAAGTAGAATACCGATGCGATTATGATTACTGCAAGTCCAACATTGCACAGAATTCTCATGACATCTCCAAAGACCCCGTTAACCGGATCAATCGTTATCTTTTCCGGTACTGTCTCTTTCATCGGTGCTAAAGCCTCTTTCGGGTGAATAGGTTCCATTGTGTCTGCCAGTTCATCAACACTCGGTACGATCTCTTTTATCTTACTTCCCATAAACATCACCTCGATTACTTCAAATATCCCAAACTATCTCAACTTTTTATGAAATAGAGCACTCAACCCACAATAAATCACATATTTCGGCACATCGACCTCTTTTCTGGCCTCCTGCTTGACAGATACACCTGATTCCATAGACGGGGCCAGAGCCTCTCCAGCGTACAGTGGATCCATCGTATCTGCCAGTTCATCTAAACTTGGAAATAAATTTTTTATATTATTCACAATTTTTTTAATTCCGTATTCCAAGCTTTCACCTCCTCACCACTTAAAAACACCCATCGAAGACAGTCCCTGAATTATGTTCACAATAGCAGACAGTCCAATTAGGCCGATGACCAAGTACTTGATGACCTTCGGCTTAGTTCTGACTGCGATTCTCGAGCCTATTCTCGATCCAATACCTATTCCAAGTACTGTAGGTACAACGATCAATGGCAGTACTGCACCTTTCGACAGATACACCCACAGCGATGCTGAATCGTTTATTGCTAGGATTACCATACTCGTAGCCACCGCTGCCTTGAGTGGAACTCCCATGATCAGGTTCAGGACTGGAACATTTGCCCATCCAGCACCGAGTCCAAACATTCCTGCAACGAATCCAACTCCAGCGAAAAACAGTAAACCTATTGGCAGGTTTCCTACCCTGTACTCCACAACCCTGTTGAGTGTTGGCTCATACCATTCGCCATATATGTTAAGCATTTTCGAGAGTCTGTCCTGCTTTTTAGTCTCTGGATACTCGACATTCTTCGATGTGGCCAAAGCTGCGAGCATTATGAATAGAACAACACCTAAGCTAACTTTTACATAACTTGAGCCTTGCGGGAATGCATTTGATATCCACAGCCCAAATACACTGCCCATTATTGAGAAAATTGTTGAAACCACTACCAACGGTGCTGCAACCTTAAAGTTGGCCAATCCTTTCTTTGTGAAGTGTGGTGCTGAACTTAGGGCTGTAGTCAGGGCAGCAACAAGCCCAGCTCCTCTAATGAAGTCAACATGAAACGGCAGTATAGCCATGCCAAGTCCTACGAATATAACTCCACCACCAACACCAGACATTGGACCGAGTATACCTATGACGAATGTGAACAGGAAAAGGAAGATAACCCACTCAGACCACAACGAGACCCCCATCGCACCCCCCTGAAGGAAAAACCATGCTAAAATTCCTGCAATCAGTATTATCGCTGAAATGGCTGCCAGAACTGTCTGCCTACTCTTTTTGGCACTTTTAAGTTCTGTAACCATATGAGCCGTTTTGTGTCAAATTGTATATAAAACTTGTGATATGTGTCAAAAATAAACAAAACAAAATTAATAAAATCTAATTTGTTACAAATTGTTACAAATCAAGTTTTAAAGGTCGTTAACGAGATACAAAATCACGAAAAAACATGAAAGACATTAATATATCTCAAAAAAACGAAAATTACTTAAAGTATTATGAATTAAAACACATTATGGGTATGGCTAATAGAAGAGGTAATAATGGGAATGTATTGAACCTAAGAATTAAGACTGATAATAAGTTTGAAGAAAAGTTCATAAAGGTTAAAGAGGAACTCGGACTCAACTCAAATGCTGAGGTGGTGAGGTACCTGGTCAACAAATACTATAAAGAACTTCTCGAGAAGGGTTCGCTCCTGATTTTGCCAATACCGAAGATTTTGCCCAGAATTGCAGATTTAATTAATATTTCGGTAGATTTTTCCATGTTCGATGTTGTTAACCTATTACCAGGACTCTGTCTGAGCTTCTGATAACCGATATGCACAATAGCACATATCAACCTAATTTTATCATGGGAAAGCAATTTATAGTAGTTAAACTATCTACTTTTGGGTGAAAATATGGGAGGTTACATGGGAAAAATTCTAAGAGTTGATCTGTCCTCTGGAACAACGAAAATAGAGCCAATTAGTGAAGAAATCGCAAGGAAATACCTTGGTGGAAAGGGTTATGCCACTTACATGATTTATCAGAAGCTTAAAAGCCTCGAAAAGGAGGGAATTTATCCTGCTGACATCGATCCATTAGGCGAATTCAACGATCTGATTTTTGCCACCGGACCTGCAACGGGCATTGCAGGTTTTCCAGAACCTGGGAGATATCATGTAATGACTGTAAGATCCCCGCTGACAGGTTCGATAGGCAGTGCAAACTCAGGCGGTAAGTTCGGCCCGTACATGAAGTTTGCCGGCTTTGATATCATTGTCGTTGAAGGAAAATCTGACAAGCCGGTATATCTGGAGGTCGTGGACGGTTCTGCCGAGATTAAGGACGCGTCCGATCTGTGGGGTAGAAATGTATTCGACACAACCAGAATCCTGAGCGACAGGGTTGGAAGAAGATGCAGTGTCGCGTGCATAGGGCCTGCTGGAGAGAATCTCGTGCTTTTCGCGAACATAATGAACGATGAACATAGGGCTGCTGGAAGAACTGGGGTCGGAGCGGTTATGGGATCAAAGAAGCTCAAAGCAATAGTATGTGCTGGAAACACAAGACCGAAGCCAGAGGATCCAGAGAAATTCAGGGAAGAGTCCAAGAAAGCAAACGATAAAATAAAGCAGAATCCACTGACAGGAGAGGGATTGACCAAGTATGGGACAGCGATTCTTGTTAATGTGATAAACAACGCTGGCTCTCTACCATTCAAGAACTGGCAGACCGGATACAATCCGGAAGCGGATAAGATCAGTGGTGAGACCCTTGCCGAGAAATACCTGATAAAGAACCACGGATGCTGGGGATGCACGATTACATGCGGAAGGGTCACCAAGGTTGAAAGCGGACCGTATCAGATCCTTTACAGCGAGGGTCCAGAGTACGAGTCAATATGGTCTCTGGGAAATGCTACTGGTGTGACTGACCTAGAAGCGATCATCAAGGCCAACCACTTCTGCGATGAATACGGGCTGGACACGATATCGATGGGTTCAACAATTGCATGTGCAATGGAGCTTTACGAAAAAGGATCGATTCCAGAGGAGTACTTGCAGGGAGTTGATCTGAGCTTTGGAAACTCTTCAGCTTTGGTTGAGATGGTCTGGAGGACGGCCTTCAAAGCAGGATTCGGAAAGTATCTCGCCCTTGGATCAAAGAGGCTTGCTGAGATGTTCGGTCATCCTGAGCTATCGATGAGCGTCAAAGGACTGGAGATGCCAGCCTATGATCCGAGGGGCATCAAGGGAATTGGTCTGACCTATGCCACAGCGAACAGAGGAGGATGCCATGTTACCGGATACACGGTAGCTCCTGAGATTGCTGGATTGCCTGAAAAAATCGATCCCCTCACAGAGGAGGGGAAGGCACAGTGGGTCAAGGCATTCCAGGACTTCACCTGTGTGGTTAACTCAACGGTTAACTGCCTGTTCACAACATTCGCGATTGGAGCTGAGGACTTCGCTCCAATGCTTTCTGCAGTAACCGGATGGGACTTCAGCGTTGAAGAACTCATGAAGATTGGAGAGAGAATATACAACCTCGAGAGGGTCATCATCAACAAGTTCGGGTTCGATGCCAAAGATGATACACTGCCTCCAAGGCTCCTGAAAGAGGCTCTGCCAGAGGGTGCTGCCAAGGGACATGTTGTCGATCTCGATAAGATGAAGAAGGAGTACTACGAGATTAGAGGATGGGTTGATGGAGTTCCAACGGAAGAAAAGTTGAAGGAGCTTGAGATTGAACTATAATTTATATTTTTATTTGTTTTTGACTATTTCCAGATCATAACCTGCCGTTTTGCCGGCAGTTTCTGGCTGTTTCACTACCTCGTTGGGTGTAAGTAGATTAAGTGAATAGAGATGCTAATAAGTGCGTCTTTTGCAGTTACATCCCAAGATCACTATTTTACCACTTCTCCAAATGTACTCGATCCCCCCTGTACCTATCTGCCTCATAAAAGTCATCATCTGATTCCGGATAACCCAGAGACACCAGACTGAAAACCACAACTCCATCTGGAACCTCAAGAAGCTCGGCTATCGATTTCATCCTGTCCTCTACAGGATAGACCCCGAGCCATACTGATCCGATCCCAAGCATTCTCGCAGAGAGCAGAATGTTCTGGGTTGCAGCAGAGCAGTCCTGAACCCACATATCGTGTTTGTACTTGGATAAGCTGAGTTCCGCACAGACAGCAATTGCCGCATCCGCACTGGCAAGCATCTTCCCATAGGGATGAGTTTCTGCGAGCTTTTTCAGCCTCTCCTTATCCCTGACTACAATAAAGTGCCAGGGCTGTTCATTTCCAGCAGAGGGAGCAAGCATGGCAGCTTTGAGTATCTTCTCAATCTTCACATCCTTAATCTTTCTTCCGGAGTATTTCCTTATGCTCCTCCTCGTGTATATCATTTCCAAGCAGTCCATGATATGCAATTGCTTTAGCCATATATAAGCTGTTGTGCATGCGATGCATCGCATTCTGTTACCTCACGAAAAACTATTTCCGTGTTGCAATCTATGAGGGAGGTAATGATAGTATCCAGAACGTGGGAGCAGGCAAAAGAGATGCTTTTGAAAAAAATAGTAAGCGAGGGTAAAAAATACCTCTCGAGGTTTGGCGATACGCTGAGGTGTGAGCCCAGCTTAGTTGTTGTTGAAAAGCCCGATTACTTCTTTGATATTGAACATGACTTCTCCGGCTGGACTTTCTGTGGAGAGAGCTATTTAAGCAGGGTGGAGAAAGTTCTGGATATTTGTGCCGAGAAAATAAAAAGTAGCCCGTATACAAGGAGGGTCTCGATACCGATATGGATGCCAAAAGATCATCACTGCAGAAACCCACCAGCGATAACGGAGATCTCACTTCTTCCTGTGAAGGAACTGCATGCCACTGCATACATCAGATCCCTCGATGCGTATAACTTCTTCATGCATAACGCTGACTTCATAACCTTTGTTCTGGACTATGTGGCTGAAAAAGCAGGTTTTGATGTTGGCAGTGCCGGGTTCATCGCTTCCATCCCTCACATTTATTTAAGAGACCTGAAGCACATCGATCTTGATTCTGATTATGAGGAAATCACAGGTTTTCACCCTCTCGCAGTCCACCTGAAAGAGGATTACCTCTCCACAGCATGGCATTCTGCGATGGAGGTGGTATACCACAACGGCATGACGAAAAGGACAGAATGGGGCGAGATCTTCGAGGGTCAGAAGGAGAGCAAATTCGTCCAGAGGCTCTTTATTGAGGTTAAAAACCCATACGAGCATCAGATTCACGATAAAGCTCCGTTCACGAAGAAGTACGCAATAGACTACGCCCACGACTACATGATATGCGCTAAATTCATTGACAGGCCGGTTAACGAGAGAATCCTGAAAGAGGGTGAGACCTACACCTATGCTGAGAGAGCCAGGTACTGCGAAAGAGATGATCTGATAGTGGATCAGCTTTACACGGTAATCGAGAAGCTGAAACAGGACAGGTACAGAAGGGACTGCTATGTCGGGATCTCGAGGATCTGGGATTTAAAAAGCGATGAGCCCCCATGCCTGAGAGGATATCAATTCGTTGGTGATCATGATCACCTCAAAGGGATATTCTACATGAGATCAAATGACATCTATGGAGCCATGCACGCCAATGCCTACGCTTTCTCAACGCTAACGCAGTATGTTGCCGAGCTTACTGGATTTCAAAGGCATAAATACTACCATTTTGCAGTCGATGCACACATATATGGCGAGTTCCTGAAAGCTGTGAAGGAAATACTCGAGCCAGAGACACCGAGCTTCTTTGATAAAACTTAGACCATATCAAAAATCAATAAATCTTTAATAAATATATGAAACATCCAATTTCTGTGAACTCGCACGATCACGAGCATGTAAAGAGAGTATTAAACCTAGCATTGTACATAGCCGAGAGAGAGGGTGGAGATATAGCGATCGTGAAGAAAGCTGCCGAACTGCACGACATAGCGAGGGATAAAGAAAACCACGCAGTAGAGGGGGCCAAAATTGCAAGAGAGATTCTGAAAGAAGAGGGATTCGATAGGGAGTTCATTGACAGGGTTGCCCACTGCATCGAAGCACATTCCTTCTCATCTGGCATTGAGCCTAAAACGCTTGAGGCTAAAATACTCAGTGATGCGGACAAGCTTGATGCGATGGGTGCTATTGGAGTTGTAAGGGCATTTCAGTACTCCTTTGAGAATGGTAGAAGTTTAGAAGACACACTGAAACATTTTGATGAGAAGCTGCTGAAACTCTATGACTGTCTCTACACAAATACAGCAAAGAAAATTGGAATGGAAAGGCACAGATTCATGAAGGAGTTCTATGAAAGAATTAAAAAAGAGCTAAAGGGTTGCAGGCTGTAAGTTAAAGCTATCAGAAGTTAAAGCTATCAGAAAACCCATGTCGCCAGTGCGCCATCCAAGAACCTGACTTTCTCAAAGCCCTTGTTCATCAGGAGTCTGGCTGCTTCATAGCTCCTCGTACCGATCGCACATATCGTCACGATCTCCTTGTCCTTTGGAAGTTCATCGAGCCTGTTTCTGAGTTCTGAGAGCGGGATGTTGTGTACCTCGTACCCCTCTATTCTCCTCGCCTCGAACTCCTTCTGGCTCCTGACATCAAGCAGATACAGATCCTCTCCAGCATCAAGTCTCCTTTTCAGCTCGACTGGAGTTATTCCGTTGAGTAATCCATCCAGTTTGTTCTTTATGATGTTTCCTGCATGAATTACATGATCCAGAGCTGCGGAGAATGGTGGAGCATAAGCAAGATCAACCTCAGCCAGATCATCAACAGTCGCCCCTCTGTGGATGGCCATTGCAATGACATCAATTCTCTTATCTATAACTCCAAGTCCAAAAGCCTGAGCACCAAGGACTTTTCTTGTTCTCCTGTCAGCAATGAGTTTGAGTCTGATGGGCTTGAAACCCGGGTAGTAGTGTGCTCTGTCAGGACCGGGAGAAATCGCTATAACTGGATCAAAGCCCGCCTCTCTTGCCTGTTTTTCAGTCAGTCCCGTTCTGCCCGCATCTGCATTGAAAACCCTGAAAATGCTTGTGCAGAGAACACCCCTCCATTTCGATTTTCCGCCGGTGATATTATCACCTATGATTCTTCCATGCTTGTTTGCAGTTGAGCCAAGAGGAGTATAGACATGCTTGCCTGTGAGTAGATTTATGTTTTCCACACAGTCCCCGCCAGCATAGATAAAAGGGTCCGAGGTCTGGAGGTACTCATTTACTTTAATAGCACCTTTCTCTGTTAGCTCAAGTCCTGCACTTTCAGCAAGCTCTGTCCTCGGCTCCACACCTATAGATATGATTACAAGCTCTGCAGGCAGTATCTTTTCATTAACTCTAACCGCTTTAACCTTTCCATCTTCTGTTATAAACTCCTGGACAGTCGTAGATGTCAGTACTTTTACACCTTCTCTTATTATACATTTTCTGACAAGTTCTGCCATTTCAAAATCAAAGGAGTTCCATAAAAGCTGGTTTTTTAGTTCAACGATCGTCACATCAATATCGAGTCTTTCAAGAGCCTCAGCAGTCTCCAGACCTATCAATCCACCACCGATGATTACGGCACTCTCAATGGACTCATTCATCCACATTTCTGTAATCTTCAAAGCATCCTCTGCTGATGTGAGTGAGAAAATTCCATCTGCATCCACCCCCTTCACACTCAGTCTTACTGGTTTTGCTCCGGTCGCGAGTACCAGGTAGTCATAGTTCAGCTCGTCATCTCTTCCATTTCTGGAAATTTTGACAGCCTTTCTTTTTCTGTCAATACTGAGAGCTTCTGTTTTTGTCAGCACATTGATATTCTTTACTTTTTTGAAGTATTCCTCGTCTCTGACATCTCCACTCAGGGTTTCCATGAGATTGGATATGTCGTGAACGAAACCCTCGACATAGTATGGCAGACCACATCTTCCAAGAGAAGGATATTCGCCTTTTTCAATAACTGTGATCTCAGCTTCCTCGTCTCTCCTTCTCGCTCTTGAAGCTGCTTTGAGTCCTGCAGCACCCCCACCTACTACTACGATTTCTCTGCCCATTTAATCACCTTATAAAAAAATAAAAAAGATAGATATTAATTCATAATTTCTTTTATCTTCTTTGCAATGGGTTTTAACCTGTAATGGAACTCTTCTGACTCAAACTTCTGTTCGTGTAACTGTTCATCTCTATCAATCAATCCAAAAACCCTTGCTTTTCTGCTGAGATTGGCGAGAGCCTCGTGGAAATCCCTTCTTTTCATCATGATTCTGAGGTCGATTTCGGTCTTTGACAACCAGTTCTCTGTCGAAAGAGTTTCGAGGAGAAGCCTCTCATTCTCTCCGAGACTGGCTATGAAATCTCTGATTCTCTTTTCTTCATCCCCATCAATCTCGCATTTTATTTCTTTTCTCTCTCCATCTTTCTGCGATGTAAAAACACCATATTCAAGAAGGGACTTCATCAAGCTGTCCACTCTCTCAAGGTTATCGACCGTGGTGCAACATGGAATCTCGGTTTCTCCAATCCTGATCTTTTGAACGGTTTCACCTACGATGGCATATTCGGGTTCGATTTTCCTCATTTTTTTACCCCCATAATAATCTGTTCCATCCACTATTAAATTTTTCTAATAATATATATTATTAGACCATAATAAAATTTTAAAGCCAGAAACGGTCAAATTCTTTTAAAGTAAATTTCACAAGTTTTCAGAAAATAAGAGTTAATCTTCTCAGATTGATCTGTGTTAAAAGTTGTGAGTAAAAAAAGATTTAATAAATCTATGCTTTTTGAAAATTAAAACATTTTTATCGTTACACATATAATCCAATAAATTTCTTAAAAATTATAACAATTTTATTTATAATTCAATTGATTGATTTTATTGGTTTTTACACCGTGATGTTTATATACTATCAATAAATGGTTATTACTGGTGAATCAATATGGCGAGAATTCTGATTGTGGGCGGTGGTAGCGCAGGCATAATGACTGCTGCAAGACTTAGAAATGCTTTATCCATGGATGAAGCGGAGATCACTATTGTTGACAGAAGTGACAAACACTATTATCAGCCTGGATATACATTGATTCCCTTTGGTCTTGAGGAAGTCGAGAACCTGATAAAACCGATGAAAGATGTCATACCAGCAGGCTGCAACTTTATACAGGATGAAGTGGTCTCTTTTAACTTCGATAACAATTATGTTGAAACGAAGGGTGGAAAAAGGCTTGAGTATGACTACTTGGTCTTGGCAACAGGAGCAAAACTGGTTATGGAGGAAATTGAAGGCCTTGCCGAAAATCTCTACAAGAACGGAGTCCACACCTTTTATACGCTTGAGGGAGCAATTAAACTAAAGGAGGCTCTTGAAGAGTTTGAGGGAGGAGACTTTGTAACCATCCAGGCACCGATTCCATTCAAGTGCCCTGGCGCCCCGATAAAATTCACACTTCTCGCAGATGACTACTTCAGAAGAAGGGGCATCAGAAACAATGTTAACATAACCATCACATCTGCACTCCCGGCAATATTCTCACGAGAGCCCTATGCATCAAAGCTTGACGCGATGTTCAGGGACAGAAACATAAACACCAAGAGTGGCTTTACACCATCTGAGATCGATCCGGAGGAGAAAGTTGTAAGATCGTGGGAAGGTGATGAGCTGCATTATGACCTCTTGGTCGTAGTGCCACCAAATGAGGGAGAATCGATTTATGAAGGAACGGGGATTGCCGACGCCACAAACTTCGTGATGGCAGACAAACACAAACTTCAGCTGGAGAAGTACCCGAATGTTTTTGTTATCGGAGATTGTGCAAACTACCCCACATCCAAGACGGCATCTGGAGCGAGAAAGCAGGCTGAAGTTCTTGTTAAGAACCTTCTTGCTGTGATGAAGGGAGAGGAACCAAAGGCAAGATACACAGGACACATAATCTGTCCGATAATAACAAGATTTGGAAAAGCAATGTTTGCCGAATTCGATTATGAAAAATCAATCTCTCCAGCCCAGGAGATGTGGAGCAACTGGGTTATCAAGGTTTACATGCTCAGACCCATGTACTGGAGCTTGATGCTTAGAGGACTGCTGTAACCCGCAAGGGGTGTTACTGATGGAAAGCAAGACTTTGGGCTCTCTGGACGGTGAGATCGTTTATACAATTGAGGCAACCAAGGATTTAATCCAGGAACTACTACCAAAGCTCAAAGAACTCTCAGAGGAAATCACACCGCTTTTAACCGAATTCAGGAAGAATGTTGACCGAGATGAAACCGTCATCCTTCTTACAAAACTTACAGAGAACATTGACACAATGCTAAAGCTGATAAACCTGATGGAAGCAGGGAGAGACTTTCTGGAAGAAGGTATACCAAACTTCAAAGAACTCTCAGAGGAAATCACACCGCTTTTAACCGAATTCAGGAAGAATGTTGACCGAGATGAAACCGTCATCCTTCTTACAAAACTTACAGAGAACATTGACACAATGCTAAAGCTGATAAACCTGATGGAAGCAGGGAGAGACTTTCTGGAAGAAGGTATACCAAACTTCAAAGAACTCTCAGAGGAAATCACACCGAAAATTAATCGTCTGAGAACTTTGCTTGATGATGATGAGACATGGAAGTTCATTGAATATGCTCTTGTCATGAAGGGCCCACTTACGAGGTTCATGGAATCAATGATGGTTGATGAGGAGGGCAGTATTAACCTCGACTCGATTGAGAAAACCTTCGAAATGCTATCAGAACTTGCAACAATCGTGAAGCAACCATCTTTACAGAAAATGATTGAAGGTGTGGTGGAGGGTTTCAAAAAGCTTGATGAGGAGGAAATAAAGAAAGTCTCTACCTTTGGGATTCTCTCGGCAATGAGGGACGAAGATGTCCAGAGAGGTATTGGAGCTGTTTTCACGATTTTGAAAGCCCTTGGGAGGGCTTTGAAATAATTTTTTTTGTTTATTTTTTAGCAACTATAATTTTATAAATCATAACTTCTGGCCTTTTTAAAATAAGAAAAATTTATAAAATCGATAGCATTCAAACGATTGTTCAAATAAATAAAAAGTTGGAATTTATTATGAAAACAAAATACTTAAATAACTAGTTCTATGGAGTAAAACAGGGGTGTTTTGAATGAATGGATGGGAATATTTTGTTGGAGTCGTGATGCCATACATAGCCATGTCAATTTTCGTCATAGCTGCAATTTATAAGGTTATAAGATGGGCAACAGCACCAAAGAATCTGGATTGGGAACTATTTCCCGTTCCGGAATCAAAAGGTAAGCAGATAGCAGAGATGCTTAGGGAAATAATAGTACTCTATCAAGTTTACAATTATAACAGAAAAATATGGTTTCAGTCCCTTCTACTTCACTACGGACTTTATGCTCTAGGACTGTGGCTCGTTCTGACAGTAATCGGAGTTAATGTGTATTATCTCGGTGTTCTCGGTGCAGTAGGTGTTTTGATTGGATCTGTTTTGCTCTTCTTAACGAGGTTATCGAATTCAGAGATGAAAATGATCTCCAATGCGACACAGTACATAAACCTGCTGCTGTTGATGATAACTTCAGGACTTGCACTGTATGCGGACTTCTTCAATTTCAAGATAAGGGACTACTTCCTCAGCATACTAACCGGATCACCAAACTACCAGATATTCGACAAACCGGAGTTCTTCTTAGCATTGTTCTTCGTTGAGATCTTCGTGCTCTACCTCCCGCTGAGTTCGATGGTCCACTTTTTCGCGAAATACTACACATGGGATAAGATCAGATGGGGAGGTAGCTCACACTGAGGTGGTGTATCATGGCTGAAGAGAAGATGAGAAGGGTTTTTGATGAATTCAGAGCATTATCTGATGAAATTCTCAAGCCGGATGAACCGAAAAAGGAGAAGTTCATTCAGGCTTTCAAGAAGATGCTTGATAAGGAAGAAAACTGGACTTTCTGGCTGCCACTTCTGACATCCCTGGACTTGTGTGTGAAATGCAACACATGTGCTGAAGCCTGTCCATTCTATACCGCAAGCGGAAAGAAGCCGATATACCACCCGGTTTACAGATCCGACATGCTGAGAAGGATCTATAAGAAGTATTTCACCCTGAGCGGTAAAATATTCGGAGGATTGGTGGGAGCTAGGGATGTTACTGAGGAGGACATCAATGCTCTTGCAGAATCCGCCTACAGATGCAGTGTTTGCAGAAGATGTGCCTATGTCTGTCCGATAGGGGTTGACAACGGCCTGATTACGAGAGAAGTGAGGAAGATGCTTTACGAGATAGGCATAGCCCCAGATGAGATATATCTCAAAGGAACGCTTTACCAGAAAGAATTCGGAAACGCAACCAAAACACCTGCTGAAGCCTTCCTCAACACACTCGACTTTATAAAAGAGGACTTGGAGGACGAGAAGGGTATAGAGGTAGAAATACCGGTGGATAAGGTGGGAGCAGATTACCTGATAATAAACAACGCTGGAGACTATTTCGCTTTCCTTGACACGATAATCGGACAGGTGGAAGTTCTTAACGCTGCTGGAATCGACTGGACATACAACACACCCTTTAAAAATGGAACGAACGATGTTGTCAACTATGGACTGTTCTTCAGTGATAAGGAACTTGTGGATATTGGAAAACTACACTTGGAAGTTGTCAAGAAGCTGAAGCCGAAGACGGTTGTTGTTGGTGAATGTGGACATGCTTATGAGGCTATGAAGTTCCTGTACAAGGACATATTCCCAGAGTGGAAGAATGTCAGGGTTATCAGCATAATCGAGCTTTTCGATGAGCTCATAAGGACTGGAAAGATAAAGGTCGATCCAGAGAAGAACCCACAGCCAGTAACCTACCACGACCCATGTAAGCTTGGAAGGCTCGGAGGGCTTTACGAGGAACCAAGAAGGATCCTCAAGGCTGTATGTAAGGACTTCAGAGAGATGCAGCCGAACAGAGAGATGAGTGTCTGCTGTGGTGGTGGAGGTGGATTTGCAATAATGCACAAGGACGACTTCATGACCTTCAGGATGGAGACATACGGCAAGATCAAAGCAAATCAGATCAAGGAAACTGGAGCTGAGGTCCTCGCTCTGGCCTGCTCCAACTGTAAGGGACAGTTCAGAGAGATCATAAACTGGCACAAACTAGATGTTGAGTGGAAGGGTATAGCAGAACTCGTAGCAAATGCGCTCGTATATGAGTAAATTTTTTTATCTTTATTTTATTGGACTAGTCTAACAATTTGTTCTAACCGAACCAAAATGCATATAAATCAATTGTTTGAATGATTACAATGCACAGCCCCGTGGGGTAGCGGTCAATCCTGTCGGACTCTGGATCCGACGACTCCGGTTCGAATCCGGACGGGGCTATGCAACCTCAGTTTTTTAAAGCCTTAACTCTTCCAACCTTTTATCGCAAAATAGAGACTTTACAGTAAGTGAACTACTCCGTCCTCGGACGGAGCTTCCTGCTTCACAGAGGAGACTTGCCCCTCGATAACCGCTTTGGCGGTTACGAGGAGTAGAGGTCCCCTCTCCACAGGCTGACAGGGCCGTCCCAGCCCCCGTGAGAGTATTCTACATGCTGAGATGTAGTCTCTTAACGGGTCATCAAACGACAGACCTTCAGAAGTCCCCTTGGGGCTCACCCTAACCACTCTCCTACCAGCTCTTTCAGCCTTGTAGGAGAGCAGCTGGATGAACTTGCCCCAAGAGGCATCTAATATACGTTGAGCAAGCGTTTTACCTGCTCTAACCATGTTTTGAATTCGTAGATCTTCGACGGCTATGACATCGTAGTTATCGACGTAAAAACGAGAAAGCTTATGTAAGAAGTCGTTGCGTTGATTGACAAGCTTCTCGTAAGCTTTTGCTAACTTGATTCTGCATTTTTCCCAGTTCTTTGAACCCTTTTGCTTCCTTGATAAATCCCTCTGAAGCCTTTTTATCCTCTTTAGTGTTTTCTCATAGAAGCAAGGATTCTCTACTTGTCTTCCATCGGTGTCTGCGAGGAAGTACCTTACTCCAACGTCTATTCCTACAACTTTGCCAGTTGGTGCTAGAGGCTTGGCCCCAACTTCTGCCTGAACTATTGCAAACCACTTTCCAGATTTCGTTCTCTTGATTATTACACCCTTGACCTTGCCTTCAATGCAACGGTGAATCCTAATCGGAATTTCGCCAACCTTTGACAGGATTAGTTTCTTCCTCTCAAAGTCTATCTTGAATCCCGACTGGTTGAAGTTTAGGGTTTTGAAGGAGTTTCCTGTCTTATACCTTAGCCATCCAACCTTCTTTCCCCTCTTCCTCAGCTCTTTCAGGGCTTTGATGTTTGACCATAGCTGATAGTTTACCATTTATAGGACTTTTGAGTAGACTTTGTTCAGTTCTGGCTTCTCCTCTTGCTTGAGTTTAATGATAAGAGCTTGAGTGTCTGTTCGCTTAATCTTCCTTCCTTCTTTCCTTGCTTTGTTGACTTCTTCAAGTAAGCGGTTGTAAAGCCAGCGACACAGCTCAAGCTGCTCTTCAAGAATGTTCTGGACTGTCTTAGAAGGGTATATGCGGAATTTGTAGCTAATCAGCATCGTTTTCACCCTGCGATTCCACATACCTCTTCAGAACATCCAAAGTAACCTGTCCAGTCGTTGCCAAGAAGTAGGATGGAGACCAGAAAACATTCCTCCACAGCTTCTTCTTTACCTCTGGAAAATTTCGCCTTATTTCTCTTGAAGTTATTGTTTTCAGAGCGTTGATATATTTAGGAATGTTCAGTGTTGGCTTTGCTTTGAAGAGGATGTGAACGTGATCGACATCGCATTCTATAGCAAGAACTTCAACCTCAAACGTTTCTGAGATTTCGTGAATTTTCTGTTTGAGGAAGTCTATGATTTCATCATTCGTAAAAACTTTCCTGCGATATTTTATTACGAAGATGAGGTGATAGTGAAGAGAATAGACAGAGTGAGCACCTCTGTCGAGTTTGTATTTCATAGTTTTTAGTTTTTTGCTAAAACTATATAAAATTTACCTCCAGCCTCTCCCTCCCGTCTCCCCTGCTGTATCCTCTCGCTTGCGCAAGGGGACTTAGTAGCAACGGAAAGTTAAAGAATCATAATATTTAACCTTATGAAATTTTCTAGAATCTATTATTTCAGCTTAATCTTAACTAAAAATAAGTTTTCTTGATTTTATCACATATCCGTGCAAAATTCGGTGAAACAACGCTTTGCCAATATCTACAATAATACAACCACTTCAGGGGAGTATACAGTGTTCACCTCACTATCAAAAGTTAATACAGGTCACACATTTTCGCCTTGAATATCCTGATTTGGTTAACCCAACTTTCTTATCTCTTTTTTCAAGCCATTCTGCAAATGTTTTACCTTCAACATCCCTCTCACCTTTCAACCTGCTTATACACCTTTTCAACTCAATTTTTATAACCAAAAATTCATGAATAGTCAATACTCTCTCACCCATCATATCTTATTAATCTCCACAACTCCCGTCATTCAGCAAAAGCTCTCCCTTACGGTATTTCTCTTTCTCAAAATCGATAGAAACAGTATTTTACTATCAAAATGATATATAACCTTCAGAATTTCGCACCTTGTCAGCCACTTTTCTCTATCCGTATTGCATGTGGCAATTGGTGGGCATGCTGTTGCAAGTATTGCCCCAGCAGAAAAACCGTTAATAGACATCAATTAGTTCTTCTTTACAGGGTTTAAAGTTGAGGAATTGGAAGGGTATCAACGGGAATGGCTTTCTTTCCTTATTGAATGCTCAAACAGAACGAGCAATTTTGGATTTATGAACTGCTGGGGGAAGTATTTCCCAGTTAGCAATGATAAGGTTATAGAAATGCTCAAAAGAGCTAAAGAAAGCATGAATCTTGCCCTATCCGTAAAGTTATGTCAGATTGATAATGATATTTCGACAGAAGGATGAACATAGAGGTTTGGAAATGATCGAATCCATGAAAATAGAATTTAGCAAAGTATAAAAGTCCCAATTTTTAACAAAATCCTATGGAAGTTGTAATTTATAGAAACAAACCAGCAGGAGCACGATGTAATCAGTTAGCTGAAAATGTGTTAATGGCTATTGCTGATAACATCGATGAGATAGAAAAAGAGATAGTTGTAAAGATTCTATATGTCAAAGAAAAAGTGGTTGCGCCAGCAATTGAGGTAGAGGGTAGAATGTTAGGGGAAAATCTATCAATGGAAGAGATCATAAACAATTTTTCTCCCGAAAGAATCGCTGAAACTATTAAGAGTTAATTTAAGTTTAATACCTAAATAATAAAAATATATTTTTTAGGCTTTAATGAAGGGAGAGTATAGATACTATGAGTCTCATTCCCTGACGGGGCCATTTTATGCTGTTTTATCCATAATTTGAAACGGTCTGCTTTTTATTGCATTCGCACCATACTGACCACATCCTGATTTTTCTGCAAGATAAGATTGTCAACAATCCCTGATTTCCCACCATTGGCTGATTCTGTCACCAAACATCAACAGATACAGCTAAATTTGAAAATGATGGTAAGATTGCAGAGATACTTGGAATACGTTCAGTAGTTAACAAGTAGCCAGCATTCAATCCAAAAGCTAAATAGATAGACAACAACCTGAAAAATGAAACACCGACCATACAGAAAAGATAAAAACACAGCAGGTTCACAGAAATTCATGCACAAGATCACCTGGATGTTCACGCTTGCCTTAATGATCGCCCTGATATCACCCGTTTCCGCACTGAAGATCGTATGCACGAATCCTGATTTTGCACAGATAGTCAAGGAAATTGCCGAAGATGCTGAAGTAGAGTCTTTAATGCCAAGCGGCAGCGATCCTCATACTTTCTCCGTCACCAAGGAGGATATGCTGCTGCTGGAATCCGCCGATCTAATCGTTCTAACGAATTCAGAACTGCTCAACTTCGAGGTTAAAATAAAAGAGCAGTATGGCGACAAAACCCTGGATTTCGAGGATTATAGAGAATACGGAGCCAAGCTGCTTTACTTCGATGACTATAAGAACCTCCACGGTTACTGGCTCTATCTTGATAACGCGTTAGCCATAGCGAAAGCCATAGAAGATAGGCTTGAGATCCTAAAGCCAGAGTTGAGAGATACTTACAGAATTAACCTCAAAGCCTTCGAGAGAGAAATTTTAAGCCTCAAAGAAGTTAGCGGGATCAGCAAAGAAAGAGATATGAGATGTGTTGCCGTAATCCCTGGAGTCACATACATCATGAAGAACGCTGGTGTTGATACTGGAGCGATCTTGCTCGAAGAAGGTAGTGGGTTCGTTAGCGGTAAAGAGTACTCGGACATCCAGTCCAAGCTTAAAAGCTCGGAGTTCAAATGCATAGTTGTCCCAGCATCGATGAAGGACTCCAAGGCAGGAGAGATAGCTTTGCAGCTTTCAAGAGACACAGGAAAGCCAGTGGTCTATGTGAAGTTCGTTTCCGGAGATAGCTCCTTCCTTGCACAGCATATCTACAACCTCATGCAGTTCAACATAGAAAAGGCTGAAGAGAAATCAGAGGACTTCACCCTGCCGTTAATTGTGCTAGCCATAATAGAAGCAGTTATAATCGTATGGTTGAGGTTGAGAGGATGAAGGCAATAGTTGCAGAGGATGTAACTTTCGCGTACGATACCAAGACCGTGCTATCAGATGTCAACTTCGAGATAGAAAAGGGAGAGTTCGTTGCAATCACTGGAGCGAATGGTTCTGGAAAAACAACTCTGCTCAGGCTGATAACCGGAATTCTAAAACCGATTAAAGGCAAGATACTTGTCTTCGGAGTTGATACAAATGATAGAGAGAGAGTTCAGAAGTACATAGGGCTCATGCCCCAGAAAGAACATATATCCTCCAACTTCCCACTTTCCGTAAAAGATGTTGTCCTGATGGGCCTGAGCGCTAGAAAGGGGGTTGAAAGAAAACTGAGCAGAGAAGATATAGAACTCGCAAAGGAGAACCTGAGACTGGTTGGCTTAGAGAGCTTATGGGACAGAAGGTTCAACGAGCTGAGCGGTGGACAGCGGCAGAGGGTTTTGCTTGCGAGAGCTTTAGCTGTAAAGCCGGAGATACTCCTGCTCGATGAGCCGTTCAATGGTGTGGATGTTCCCAGCCAGAACAGGATAATCGATTTAATCTATGAACTCACGCGAGATGGCCTGACAGCGATAATGGTTGTGCACAACATAAATCCCTTGCTGCACAAGATTGACAAGGCCATGCTGCTGAGGAATAGAATGATCGCTTTTGGAAAGCCAGAGGAAGTGTTTACCTCAAAATATCTGTTCGAAGCTTATGGGGCGGAAATACCGCTGATCAGTTGCGAAGAAGGTTGTAGGCATCCAATTTACGGGGATGTACATGGGTGATCTGTTGCTTGAGCCTTTCGTTGTAAGGGCATTAATTGCGATACTCATAATCGCAATAAATGCGAGTATTGCCGGATCATTTACGGTATTCAGAAATGTTTCATTTCTCATAGCCGGAGCGAGCCATTCCGCCCTGGCAGGATATGCTCTGCTGATCCTTCTTTCAGGCTACGGAATACATCTCAACCCGTATTTTGGCAGCATAGCCTTCGCTCTAGCCATAGCCTACCTCGCAGGCAGGAGCAAGGAAACCAATACTGCCATAGGCATAGCCTTTGCTATGTCGATGAGTCTCGCCATCCTGTTCATCTCGATGACGAAGGAGTATGCATCAAAGGTCTGGACGATCCTAGTCGGAGACCTGTTCCTTCTAACAAATCAGGACATATATCTCATGATTTTGATGACCATCCTGATAGTAATCGCCTCAGCAATCTACTACAGAGCTTTTCTGTTCATCTCCTTCGATCCAGAAGGTGCTGAAGCTTTTGGAATCAATGTAAAGCTCTATAACTACATCCTGCTCTCGATGATATCCCTGTCAACCATAATCCTGCTTAAAGGTGTGGGAGCAATTCTCGTTTTCGCGATGCTTGTCGCCCCATCGGCCTCAGCCAACCTGATTGCAAGGAACATAAGAGAAGTTTTTGTATGTTCCTTTCTGATTGCACTAACGAGCATGCTGTTCAGCCTAATAATATCCTTCTTCATCGAGCTATCACCAAGTGCCCTGGCATCCCTGATAGCCTCCACAGCCTACTTCATCGCAAGCTTTAGAAAGGAATAGGCTCGAAGTTTTTATATATTAAGCCAGGAAGCTTGCAGTGATGAGAGTCCTTGTTGTGGATGCTGGTGGAAGGGGTAACGCCATAGCTCACGCTTTCTCCAGAAGTGAAACTGTCAAGGAGGTTTATGTCGCTCCAGGAAATGGTGGTAGTGAGTTTTTTGATAAATGCAGGATAGCTGAACTGAACGGAAAGAAAATACCCTCAATAAGGGCGGTAGACGAGATCGTCGAGTTCGCAAAAAAGAGCGAAGTTGATCTCGTTTTCGTTGGGCCAGAGGAGCCGCTCAGCCTGGGACTTGTGGACAGGCTTGAAGAGGAGGGAATAAATGCTGTCGGCCCGAGAAAGCAAGAGACAATTCTTGAAGCAAGCAAATGCTGGGCGAAGGATTTCATGAGGAAGATTGGGGTCCCAATCCCAGAGTACTGGAACTTCGATGATGCTGAGAGTGCAAAGGAGTTCGTAAAGGAGTTCTACAGGGAAAATCCAGACAAAAATCTGGTTGTGAAGGCTGATGGACTTGCTGCAGGGAAGGGAGTCTATGTGTGCGATTCGGTCGATGAATGCCTGAAGGCAATTGACGAGATAATGATTGAAAAGAAGTTCGGGTCGGCTGGAAACAAGATATGCATTGAAGAGCGATTATACGGCATAGAGGTTGCATTCACAGCATTGAGCGATGGTAAAAATGCTGTCTGCTTCGGGCATGCAAAGGACTACAAGAGGGCGTTCGATCCGGACGATCTGGAAGGGCTCAGGAATTTCTACATAGGCTATAACAAGAAGTTCATAAGCCTTGATGCCGCGAAAAAGCTCTTTGAGGAAGGGAAACTGCTCAATCCAAATACTGGAGGTATGGGAGCGGTATCACCACATCCATTCCTGAATGAAGAGCTTGAAAGCAGAATAATGGATGAGGTTGTAAATCCGATAATCAGGAAGTTCAGAGAGCTTGAAGGAAAGGAGTTCAGGGGCGTGCTCTACCCTGTCATCATGCTTGTGAGAGAGGGAGATGAATTTGTGCCGAAAGTCCTCGAGATAAATGTAAGGGACTGCGATCCCGGGGCAGAGGCCAAGCTTCCGAGGCTCAAAAGCGATATTGCTGAGCTTTCCATGGCAATTCTTGAAGGAAGGCTAAAAGATGTAGAGGTAGAGTTCTCGAACAGGTATTGCGTTGCCGTCTGCGCTGTAAGCGGGTTTTTGAAAGGAAGAGAGGGCTTAAAGCCCGGATATCCATCAGACCACTACACAAACCAGCCGATTACTGGCATCGAGACTGCTATGAGCGAGGACACATTCATTTACGCCAACGGCATCTCAAAGGCAAACGGCTATCAGACAACTGGAGGGAGGGTGCTTACAGTATCATCGTTAGCCGATAGTCTTGAAGAGGCTAGAAAGAAGTCATATGATGCCCTCTCAAAGATTAGCTTCCCGGGAATGAGGTACCGGAAGACGATAGGGATGGATGTTCCGGATTAGATATGGTAGCAGATTGCCAAAAATTCAGGATAGCTGAAATTCCAGAGACAATAATAAAAACAATAAAATAATTTTTAAAATTTTTAAATCATAGCTTCAAAGCCAGGTCTGCTGCCTGCCTTATTGCATCCAGAGCCTTTGCCGGACACTCGCAGTCTCCTATTCTGTAAACCTCAACATCCTTGAGCTCATCATAAAGCCCATCTGCGGGCTTCGTACCAACCGCTATGATGGCGGTATCGCACTCAAGCTCTTTCCTCTCTCCTTGAGACTCAACAACAACCGAATTCTTTTTGATCTCCACGGCCTTCGTGTTTGTCAGCATCTTCACGCCCTTCTCTCTCAGATACAGCAGAACATTCCATCTTGTGGAGATTCCTATGTCATTTCCTATTTTCGGCAGCATCTCCACGATCGTTACATCTTTGCCATTCTCGGCAAGCATGGCTGCTGTGGAGCAACCAACACCACCGCCACCAATTATAACAGCCCTATCTCCAACTTCTGCACCATCCAGTACCTCAAATGCCGTAATGGCATTCTCAACTCCCGGAATCTGCGGAATTATTGGTTCAGCCCCAACCGCAACGATAACAGCATCAGGATTAAGCTCAAGAACCTTCTCAGCAGTAGCCTCCTCATACCTGATCTGAACCTCTCTCTTTGGCAAAACTCTCTCGAAATACTCGGGAATTGCCGAGAACTCCCGTCCATACGGAGACTTTGCTGCAAAGATCAGCTGTCCTCCCAGCCTTTTCTTCTCAAAAAGAATTACCTCATGTCCCTTCTCAGCCAGCATCTCAGCAGCTTTGCATCCTGCCGGTCCTCCTCCAACAACGACTATCCTCTTCTTCACATCAGCCTTTAAATTCCTGAACTCCT
This sequence comes from Archaeoglobus sulfaticallidus PM70-1, assembly GCF_000385565.1. Classification (NCBI taxonomy): domain Archaea; kingdom Methanobacteriati; phylum Methanobacteriota; class Archaeoglobi; order Archaeoglobales; family Archaeoglobaceae; genus Archaeoglobus; species Archaeoglobus sulfaticallidus. Next base: position 1,949,630 of record NC_021169.1, read on the forward strand.
TCTCCCTGCCAACCGCAGGATTTACCAAACAGGTTATGGGCTTCCCCCGAAATGCATAATCCATGCATCCCTGATTGCAGGCAACACAGACCCTTATCTCATCCATTCTTCCTTCCATAACTTTTCTCGGCAGTTCTGGATCTGCGAGCAAAGCCCTCATCATCGAGACCATATCAGCCTTACCTTCCTGAAGGATTTTCTCCGCAAGCTCAGGTGTGTTGATCCTGTTTGAGGCAATTACAGGAACATCCACAGCGCTCTTTATGCCCTCCGCAAGATACACAAACCCACCTCTTGGAACGAACATAGTTATGAGCGGTCTCTTGGACTCATGCCAGCCAGCAGTCACATTGAAGTAAGCGGATCCCGCAGACTCCAGTATTTTCGCTATCTTCTTCATATCTTCAAGCGTATTTCCACCTTCAACAAACTCATCACCAGATATCCTGCATCCTACGGGAAAATTCCCGCATTTTTCCTTGATCCTCTCGATTATCTCAACAGCGAATCTGGCTCTGTTCTCCAGGCTACCCCCATACTCATCCGTCCTTTTGTTCGTTGCCGGACTTAAAAACTGGCTTATGAGGTATCCAGCAGAACATATCAGCTCAACCGCATCAAAACCGGCCTTTTTAGCCCTCAAGGCAGCTTCAGCAAACTCATCCTCAATCTTCAAAATCTCATCCTTTGTTAAGGCTTTGGGCTTTCTCCTCGTGAATATCGGAGGTGGAATGTCCGAGGCTGAAACTGGCTGAGAGTCGGAGAGCGATATCTCATACCTCCCCGGATGCCATAGCTGAACCGCACATTTAACATCATACTCGTGAAAAACATCGGCGAGCTTCTTCAATCCATCTATATACCTGTCATCGTGTATCGCAAGCCCTCCAAAAAACTGCGGCTCTATTTTTGCAACGCCGACAACAACATACCCCACACCGTTCATCGCCCTCTCTCGATAAAACTCGATTAGCTTCTTAGTTACCGCACCATCAACAGTCCAGAAATTGCTACCAACTGCGGGCATAACTATTCTGTTCTTGATTTCCATTCCACCAACTTCTACTGGTTCAAGGAGTTTCATACCAAAAATTGGAAATAATTGATTAAAAGGATTCCGATTTTTAGACATTTATTTTTTAAATCTGTAATATAAAAATATCAAAATAAGCAATACGCCTGCAAGCAAGAAAGATGCCGCCACAGGATCATATGGCAGTCCGTACCCAACCTCCTTTTCGCTCAGGACAAAGGGTGTGATTTTTACAGGACTTGGCATGGGTGTTGAAGTGGGGGGCGGGGTTGGTGCAGGGGTCGGTGTGGGTGTAGGTGTAGGGACAGGGGTGGGGGTTGGGGTTGCTGCTGGCACAGCAGTTGGCACTTTTTCAACCTCTCTGACCACAGGTGTTACCATTTCAGGGGCTGCTGAAGGTCTCTGCATCCTGTGCAGCAGTCTGAAAGCAGAGAAGATTATGGACATAACCCCTGTAACCAGCAGAGAAGCCATTTTTATCATATCCCTTCTAACGAGCTTTCTGCCCTCATCTGTAAGCTCATAGTACACCCACTTCCTGCCGTCTTCAACTCTCCTAACAACCCCCATCTCCATTAGCTTCTCCATGTGGTATGCAAGAGTGGATTTGGAGTAGCCTGTTTTCTTTGAGAGCTCAGAAATGGTGTGAGGGCGTTCTTCAAGTTTCGTGAGAATTCTGCTTCTTGAAGTTGTGAATATATCTCTGATTCTTAGCACATCACCAAAATTTTTGATATTAGAGAAAAATTTTTTGGTTTTGGAAGAAAAAATAAAAATTGGCTATATTCCATCAGCAAAAAGCTTAACAATACTCCAGCATAGCAAAAAACCATGTTTTACCCAAGGCAGACAAAAGAGTTCATAAACATCGACCCCCTGCAAACAGGCGGGAGGCTGAGCGAGGAAGCCAAGAAGGCGTTGGTGGAGTGGGGAGATGGATACAGTGTGTGTGACTTCTGCACCGGAACACTCGACAGCATCAAAACACCTCCCATCTACAAGTTCGTTCACGAAATCCTTCCAGAATTTCTCGGATGTGATGTTGCGAGAATCACCAACGGTGCGAGAGAGGGTAAGTTTGCGATAATGCATGCTTTTTCTGGGTGCAAGGGTGGAGAGATAATAATGGACGAGAATGCTCATTATTCAAGCTATGTTTCTGCAGAAAGGGCTGGTTTAAAGGTTATCTTCGCAAAAAATTCTGGATATCCCGAGTACATAGTCACAGCAGATGATTATGAAACGGCAATAGATTCCGCAAAGAATCCTGTTCTCGCCCTTGTTACATATCCAGATGGCAACTACGGGAACCTTCCGAATATAAAGAGAATAGCAAAGGTCTGTGAGAGCAACAGCATACCACTGATAGTCAATGGCGCTTATGCGATTGGCAGAATGGACTTCAAGCTCAAAAGGATGGGTGGGGATTTCATAGTGGGCAGCGGACATAAATCCATGGCTTCTGCCGGCCCTGTTGGAGTTCTCGGCATGAAGGAAGATTATGCCGACATTGTGCTTAAAAAATCCGAGAAGTTCAAGGTCAAGGAGATCGAAATGCTCGGATGCACGGCAAGAGGAGTTGTTGTCATGACCCTTATCGCTTCATTCCCGCACATTGTTGAGAGGATAAAGCGATGGGATGAAGAGGTCAGGAAAGCAAGATACTTTGCTGAGAGATTTGAAGAACTTGGAATAATTCAGCTTGGAGAGAAACCACATAACCATGATCTGATGTTCTTTGAAAGCAAGGTGCTTTATGAGATCTCAAAAAAGGCCAAATCTGGAAGGTTCTTTCTGTACAAGGAGCTAAAGAAGAAGAAAATCCACGGAATAAAACCGGGATTAACCAAGCATTTCAAGCTATCAACCTACATGCTGTCTGAGGAGGAAATAGAATACATCATAAGGGCGTTTGAGGAGATAATAGAAAAGTACAGTGGCTAACCTGTCAGCACAAGCAAAACTCCCGCAAAAGACAGAAGGGTTCCGGCAATTATCCTTAAAGTTATTTTCTCCCTCAAAACAGTTCCAGCAAATACTGCTGAAAGTATAGGGTAAACGGCAGATATTGGCGAGACCTTCGCCGAACCTATAAGCTTTATAGCCTCGACGAACACATAATTCCCCAGAACCATAACGAACATGCCCCCAACACCCATCCACAGCAGGGAGTTCCAGCTGAAATTAAACCCGTTTTTAGCTACAATAAGGTTCAGAAACATGAAGGCTATGATAAACCTGAACCCAGCCACAGCCTCTGATGGTAGATAGGATGTGAGGAGCTCAAGGACTGTTATGCTTAAGCTCCATGAAATCGATGCCGAGATTGCAAGAAATATACCCTTCAGGGAATTCTTTTCCTCTCCTTTTGAGATTAGCTTTATAGCCATAACTATCAGAATTGCTCCAAATAAAACATACAGGCTCAGCTTCCCAAAAAGCAAGAAGCTCCAGACTGACACGAAAATTGGATAAGTTGAGCTTATGGGCACGGCCTTCGCAACTCCACACTCCTTGATGGATGCCAGATACAGAACATCACCGAGAAAGAACGCAAAGAAAGCTGAGAATATGAGCCAAAAAACAAGCTCCAGAGTTAGAGCATTAATGGACTCTATAAGAGAATCGTTCAGAACCATGAAAATTATGAAGCCCAATGATGTGAATCCTGTTCTCATGAGATTTCCACTCCATACGTCGGTTGTTTCCAGCCCTTTTTTGTAGAATCCAGCTCCGATTGCCCAGAAGATCGCTGACAGAAATGCAAAGATCTCACCAATGTGCATGATTAAAATGTGGGGGTGGGGGATAAGAAATTTCCCAAAATAGGTTATAGGGAAAGCCGACAGCTTCCGTGTTTCCCGTGCCCTCTCGGAACACAGTACCGCACGGAACGGAGCGGGGCTTAACTTCCGGGTTCGGAATGAGTCCGGGTGTTTCCCCCGATCCTATGGCCGTCGGCAAAATACTCCTGTACTGATGGGTATAAATATATTTTGGTAGCTCAGAGTTCTTTCATGCTCGATCATTAAATGAATCATATCAGTACTTCATTATCTGATCGAACTCGACAAACTCGCTCGAAAGCTCTTCATCCTGTCCGGCTTCATCAAGAACCTTCTCATCCACATATATCGGAGATGCCATTCTCACAGCTATTGCGATGCTATCGCTTGGCCTCGCATCAAGCTCGATTTCGTGATTATTCTGAGATAAAACTATTCTCGCATAGAATGTGTTGTCAACCAGATCATCGATGATTATCCTGACGACTTTCGTTCTGAGCTTTTTCAGAATCTCGGTAAGCAGATCATGTGTCATCGGGCGGGACATTGTTTTATTCCTGAGTGCAGAATGTATGGCCATTGCCTCCGTGTTTCCGATGTATATCGGCAGATATCTCCCATCTTCAGCCCTCAGAACAACAACAGAGGATAATCCAAAAACACTCTGCACTGCAAACACACCAAATACTTCAGCAAGTTTTTCCATATCAACCAATCTTTTTGAAAGATACATATTGATAGTTTTTGTGTTTGGCAGCTTGACCGTGTTCTCCCGAAGTTATTTCCCACTTCAACTAACCTCGACGAGAAAGCATAAAGTGGATAATAAGAGAAAAAGAGAAAAGTGCACCCGCAATTGTTAGCTTGATCGCAGCTAAATCAATCGCGAAGCTCTCTAAAGTATGGCACGATCTCCTCACCATAAATCCTAAGAGTTTCCTTGGGATCCGGGCCAATGTTTATCAGGATGAAATGTTCAACTCCTGCCTTAATGAAAGCTTCTATTTTTTCGATGCACTCCTCCCTGTTACCCATTATTGAGAAATCGTTCGAGACCTCGACCGGAATTTTCGGAATGAGTTCGTAAAGCTTGTTCTCCATGCTCTCTCCGGGAATCAGTTCCTTGAAGTAGAACTCATCACCGATTTCGTCTATATCAACATCATATCCAGCCTCTCTGATCTTCTTTAGAGACCCAAGCAGCATAACAACAGGATACATCCTGACAAAATTCAGGTCCTCCTCCCTGTCAGATATTGCCGTATATATCTGAAGTGCCATCTCCGGCTTGTCTCTCTTCGCTTTTCTTGCGGAGCTGATAACCTCTTCTGCATTCTTTTTGTAAGTTTTCGGGCTCTCACATATCGGAATCCATCCATCAGCAATCTCTCCTGTAAGTTCTCTTGTCTTCCTCCCGTTTGCTCCGATGTAAATTGGAATGTACCTTTTAGGCCTAATTTGCAGATAAGCCCCCCTCAGCTTGAAAAACTCTCCATCATAGTCCACCTTTTCCCCACCCCACAGCAGTCTGCATACCTCGATAAACTCCCTCATTTTCTTTACCGGCTTTCTCCACTCGATTCCAAATGGATCGAGGTTCATCGACTCTCCAGCTCCAATTCCAACGCTGATTCCAGCAGATAGGTGGTCTATTGTTGCTATCATCTGAGCAAATATAGATGGATGCCTCCTATGCGGGCATGTTACAGCGCTGCCCATTCTGAGCTTCGTTTTTGTCGATAATGCAGAGATTACCGTCCATACATCTGGACAGAAACCCTTCGGATACATCAGCGTGTGATCTGGGAACCATATAGAGTCGAATGGATATTTTTCAACCCTCTCCACAAGCCTGAAAATCCTCTCTATAGGCTCTGGAGCAGGATATGGCATGAGCAGGCTGAATTTTACCATGGTATCAATCAAGATCAATAATATTTAAATTTTAAGATTTAAAAAAGGCTCATTCTCAAAAATAATTTATAATTTCAGCCATACATGATCCTGTGGAGTACTCTACAAAAATAGATGTGGATGACAACATCGTTGAGATTTCCGAACTTCTAAAAGGATGGGTCAGTGGTGAGGAATTGGCCAGAAAACTGAATGTTAGCAGAACAGCAGTATGGAAAAAAATAAAGAGACTGCGGAACATGGGGTATGTCATTGAGGGAGCTAAAGGGAAGGGTTACAGGATAGTTTCCGAGCCAAAATTTTCTCCAATTTCTGTTGTAAGGTCTGTGAGAGGTTCACTTATCAAAACGGTTTACTACTATGATGTCCTCGACTCCACAAACAACAAAGCACGAGAACTTCCTGAGAACAGTCTCGTTATCGCGGAAGAGCAGATCATGGGTAAGGGCAGACTGGGAAGGAAATGGTTCAGCAAGAAAGGCGGGCTATACTTTTCCATAGCTCTCAAGCCAGAGATGAACCTAGAAGATATTCCAAAGCTTACCCTCACCTCTGGAGTTGCTGTTGCCAGAGCGCTTGAAGAGTATCAGGCAAGACTCAAATGGCCCAACGATGTGCTAATCAATGGCAAAAAGGTTTGTGGGATTCTATCGGAGATAGTCGGAGAGATCGAGAACTTTAAGGTTATAGTCGGCATAGGGATAAATGTGGAAAATGCCGTTCCTGATTATGCAACGAACCTCAAAAATCTCAACTCAGAGGTTAACAGAGCAGAAATCTTAAAGGATGTAATCGAGCAATTTACAAAGTACTACAAAATGCTTCTTTCTAGGGAATGGAATAAAATTAGGTTTGAGTGGCTGGAGCTTTCTGACACGATAGGAAAGTTTGTAGAGGTAAAGGCCGGAAACAGAACCTATAGAGGGAAAGCTATTGATATGGATTACGACGGTGGATTGATTGTTGAGACCGAAGAAGGTACTGAAAAAGTATTCTCCGGGGATTGCTTTTACATTTAACACCATCTAAAATATCTCTGCCCCTTCCATAACAGTAATGCCCCTGTCAGTTATCATGTAGGGTACCGGTTTGCGTGAGTGCCTGATCCTCCTCATTTTAACCACTTCTAGAGCAAGAACCGGTTCTTCGAGTGGATGTTTTCTTATTATCTTCAGATTTATCGCCCCATCAGACATGTACTCCATTATGCCATATTTGGTGGATTCTCCGCTTTTGTCAGACTCCGATGTCAGGATAGCTGTTGCTCCGGATTGCTTGATTATGTCTCTGAGGGATGATATGGCAAGCCACCGCTCTTTCTCATCAAATAAACTTTCCAGGATGCTCAGGCTATCGATAACAATTCTCCTGACATTCATCCTCTTAAAAACATTCAAAAGCTCGTTTGTCACCTTCTCGAGAGACTCCTTGACCATCACCACATCCAGCCTGATGATCTCCAGCTTATCATTGAAAGGCTCAAGATCCATTCCAAAGCTTTTGGCACTCTCAAGTATGCTATCCTCATCTTCATCAAGGCTTATGAAAACGGATTTCTCGTTATTCTTCAAACCTTCATATATGAAATGCAAACCAAAAGTAGTCTTTCCAGTACCGTAACTACCGTAAACCACTACAGTATGCCCCTCAGGGATGCCGCCACCAATAATACTGTCGAGTCCCTCTATTCCTGTGGATAACATGGCTTTATATATCATGCTAATCACCGGCCTATACTATCCTCTGGAGCCTTGATATTATAAATCCTTCCGACGGGTCAAATGAGATGTCAAACCTCATTATCCCCCGTCTTTCAAGAATTGGTAGTGCACCTAGAAGTTTCCTTATAAACATTGATCTCTTAACCATTTCTTTTCCGTGTAAAAACTCAAAAACGATGACACCATCTGATGAGCTGATCAGTTCCTCCTCCTTGGCTTTTCCCACAACATCCTTGGTCATGAGACAGTAAACAAGCATGTTCTTCTTGATTATGAACTTTCTTAATCCTGTAACGAAATCAACGAGATCTCTCCAGCTAAGCTCATTTCCACCAAGGACATCAGTTTTTCTCACCAGATCTATGAAGGAGTCGATCAAAAGAACACTGTTATCTCCAACCTTTTCGAATCCATCGAAGAGATTTCTCAATAAATCTCCTTTTTTTAGAGCAGATAGGCCGACCTCAACATCAAGCCACGACAGTGGAACAACAGTTTTGGCAAAAAAATCTTTTGAGAAGCTCTTTATATCAATCTTATCTATCCATTCATTCCCGGATTTGGGAAATGTCAGCGTGAGCTCTCTTTTGATTTCATCAACGGTTGATGAAATCGCAAAATAATAGAGATTTTCAAATCCACTTTTAGCCAGTTTCATCAATGTCGTTAAGGCAAATTCTCTTCCTCCGGCTCCAACCTCTTCAAGCAGAAAAATCAATCCTGAGGGTAGACCTCCAATCTGACTGTCGAAAACATCAATTCCTGTTTTAAATTCGGCAAATTCAGTCAATCTCAATCACCTCATCAACCATTAGAGCTAGCTGAGAGTAGTATGTTTCATCAAGCTCTTTTTCAACAGAAAACAGTGCTCCGAAAAATCCCTTTACCCTTATTTTCGCAGTAATGTACCTTATAAATTTCAGCAGTGTTTCAAAGGATTTGTATAGCGATATCGTGGACAGTGAATCAAGATATATGAATCTGTTCTCAGTCCGAATCAGATCCATTGCCCTCTCTATAGATACCTGCATTAGAGTTGGATCCGGAGAGTTGATGTATATGCATCTATCAGTATCTATTTCTTCTCCTCCAGTCTGGCGGGTTATGCTGTCGATAAAGATCAATTTATTCAGATCTATTCCCTCTTTTTGCATTATCTTTTTCATGGACGCATAGGGTCTATTGAGCGTGACATAGATTCCCTCGGCTTTCTGGCACAGATACTTTGTTATCTCTAGGCTAACGTTCAGATACTTTTTAGCCGGAGCTTTAATCAGTATAACTTCTGCACCGGATGCAATTGCACTCTCAAGCTCTTCAATCAGATTTGTAGATGTAGCTGTAGTCTCTTCTGACATACCATCCCTCTTTGAAAACAATACCCTCATCAGTTATATCGTATGGAATCCACTCCAGCGGATGTGAACTTCTGTATTTCTTCAGAATTCTCATTGCCCTTTCATAACCATTTTCCGTGTGTAGCAGGTCAAGAAAGATAACCGATTCTGAAAGGTTCTTCGTCTCACTCCAGTCACCCATCATGGGTGCTTCCTCTATGAACAGGGCAGTTATATCATTTTTATAACACAAATCAGCCATATACTTTATAACTCTCCTGAAAAGAACCGGATCTGCTAATGCTTTATCAAGATCTGTTACCGTATCAAAAACAATCATATCAACATCCTCTGGCTTCATTTTGATTGTTGTAATGACTGCTTGTTCTATCCTCTCCCTCGTTACGGGCATCATATATTTCGCATCAACCCTTATGAACCTCCAGTGTATCTTATCGTAAACATCCTCCATGAACCTGAATTTCTTGAGGTACGTTTCACAGCTTCTTTTAACAAGAGTTGTTGCAAGATATGCCACCCCCATCCCATTCTTAGCCCCCTCTGCGGCCCAGTGTGACGCAAGAATTGTCTTCCCAATACCGCTCCTGCCCGTTACCAGGTTTACAGTGTTCTCGTCAAGACCGCCGCCAATGGCATCATCCAGCCTTTTAAGACCAAACTTTAGCTTCATTTTCATCCCCACTGTATTCTCATAATGAGGGAATAAAAATTTTACTATTAGAATAAATAACACACAATTCAAAATGGTTAACTTTTGTTGACATAAAGATATATAATCATTTTTAATTTTAGAAAATGTTTTCTTTAAATTGCGGAAGTATAGGTTATGAAGGCCATACTCATTATGGGCTCAAAAGCAGATATAAACTTCTGCAAAAAAATAGCTGATAAGCTAGCATTTTTTGGAATTGATTGTGAAATGAAGGTAGCTTCAGCCCACAAAACACCGATGAGAGTTCTGGAGATCATAAGGGAGTTTGAAAACGAAGATGTTGTATTTGTCACTGTTGCTGGGAGAAGCAATGCATTAAGCGGCTTCGTGGATGCGAACACGACAAAGCCTGTGATAGCCTGTCCGCCAGTAAGTGAGAGCTTTGCCGGGATGGATATACTATCCTCGCTGAGAATGCCATCAGGAGTCGCGCCAATGGTTGTTCTCGAACCAGAAAATTGCGCACTAGCTGTTGCGAAAATATTTGGAATCAAAAACGAAAACATCAGAAAGAAAATCTTGGAATATCAGGTAAACAAAAAGAGGGAGATAGAGGAGGCAGAGATCTGACACACCGCAATCTTTTTAAATTGATTCCTAAAGCATTGATTCATGGGTAAAACAGGCACAACAACATGGATCAGGATAAAGGGGAGGAAAGATCAGGTCAGGCTTGTTCCGGGTAAGTGGCAGCACTACAAGCCAACCGGACCAAACCAGAAATACGATTCCAAGGGTAGAAGGAGAAGGAGACTCAAGAGATCTCAGAAATCGATACTGGGTGTAAGAGGATAATTAGATAATTAATTTATTCAATCCATTCAGTATCGTTTTCTTCCCAGTTATATTTAAACACGAGTACTTTGAAGCTGTTCTGTGAGCTGTTCACAACCCAGTGTATGCTCTCTGGCTTGCACAGAAAGATGTCACCCTCTTTAGCATCGTACTCAGTATCCTCAATTCCGAGTTTTGCCTCTCCCTTGAGTATGTAGAAAACCTCGGTTTGCTTTCTGTGATAGTGCTTCTTTACTGTAGCTCCAGCAGGAATCTCAACCATCTGAACGAATGAAGTCTCGGATATGTCAAATACCCTCGCTGTTATGTAGCTTCCCTTTTCCTCCCATTTTGCCTTGCTAAAATCGAACTTCATACTAACCCCCTTGCAATTTCTTCTTTCAGTTTTTTCAACTTACCAAAGAAATAAACCTTATCCTCTATCGCGAAAATATCTATTCTTTCCTCATCGAACTCCAGCATAGGTGAGAGAAAGCTGTCGGAGCTCAGGATATCGCTTCCCTTAACCATGCTCGAAAACGCTGGAAGGACAAGAACTTCTTTACCGGATAAATATCTAAGGTAGCATGGGTATGTGTACTGAGCAAAGTCCTGCCTGATCCTGATCACAGGATGTTCATGCCCGATTATTATTTTCCTGCCATCCATAATCTCATGCCCATGAGCTATCACCCACTCCCCAATCCTGATCTCTCTTTCAAGCGGTATATCGTATTTAGCGAGTATAGCTAAGAGATAGTTGTCGTGGTTCCCCCTCACAACCCTCAGTTCTCCAAGCTTACTGATTTCCTCAATGAAATAAGTCACATCATCCCACTCATACGGCATGTTTTTGCTGAACTCGTGCTTCATGTCTCCTGCCACAATCAGCCTTTTCACTCCGTATCTCTCAAATATATCCCTGACCCGATCGACTACCTCATCTATCTGAAGCCTTGGAATGACACCATATGCTGTCTGTTCTATCCCAAGATGCAGATCAGCTATAACCGCAGAATCCTCAACTATTACCGCCTTTTCTGGTGTTAATTCAACATCGAGCAAGTCAGGCAAGATATCACCCGTTAAGCTCGATAACCTGTGTGATTTTCTCATATAAGCTCTGAATTACCTTCTTCCTGTCCTCCATCAGAACTATGTCCTCCTCTCCCAGCACGAAGATATTCAAAGCGAACGGACTCGGGAAGGGTATGCGCGTGAGCTTTATTTCCTTTTTCTCAAGCTTGGTAAGAAAATCAATCGCATTACCCAGATCCATTGAGTCCTCCATTATCTCTCTATATGTCTCCTTGAGGACTGGAAAGTTTCTGCCAAATTTCTTCTTTATTAGCCTAAGTAAAGAATCAGCACTCAGCTGCTGTCTCCAGACACTCTTCTCCCTGCCCAGATAGTTCCTCAGCACCATTAAAGATCTAACCGCCACATGCCTGAACCTTCTTCTCAGAATCTCTGTTCTGTCAAGCGCCTTTATCAGATCCTCCTCGAAGTTTTCAACGTTCATCAATTCCAGTATTTCATCGAAGCTCAGCACCTTTCGCCTTGGAAGTTTCAGCATGAAGCCATTATCGTTTACAGCTATCTTCACGCTACAGTTTTTCTTCAGGCCAGCCCGATATGCCAGAACCCTTGAAATCGCACTGTTTGCCCTTCTGCCTATCAAGGAGTGAAATACATAACATTCATTCCCCTCGTCCTGAAAGTTCTCGATAAGAAATCTCCTATCAGTTGGGATATAGCTGAAAACCTTCTGTTCATAGAAATATCGAACTATAGCCTCAGCAGAGTCGCGCTCAAGCATGTACTTCTTTCTCAGATACCAGACAGCATCCTCAAACTCGAGCAGCTCGGAGCCCAGCAACTCCTCAACTTCTCTCCTGAACCTCTGTATTCTGAGGGCGAGATCATAGCTCAGCGGAAGCTGTTCGGAAAACCAGCTTGGCACAGTTGGTTTCTCACCCTCAACCTCCTCAACGATTAGATTCATTCCTCGAGACTTCAAAAACCTGAAGGTCCTCCCGGCTAAAACGAATATATCTCCCTTTATCAGCCTCTCTGCGAATTCTTCCTCCACCTTCCCAACCCGCTTGCCGTCTTTCGTTATAACTTTGACTGCAACCTCATCGGGTATCGTTCCGGTATTCAGATAGTAAATCGGCCTTACGAGCTTCCCTCTTTTGCCAAAGGTGCCCTCCTTCTCATCAAGCCAGATTTTCCCGTAAACCCTGTTCTTCTCGAAATCAGAGTATCCTGCCAGATATCTCAGAACCTCCAGAAACTCATCTTTTGTCAGATTCCTATAGGGGTAGCTTCTTCGAATGACCTTCAACGCCTCATCTATACCCCACTTTCTTTCAATAGCCATCCCAACCACATGCTGGCACAGCACATCCAAAGGTTTCTCGGGTATTTTTATGCGGTCAAGCCTTCTGTTCAGGGCTTCATAGGTCAGAACGGTGCATTCAACCAGATCGTCGTGATCAACAACCACAACCCTCCCAACAGACACCTCATGCAGCTTATGCCCGCTCCGCCCTATTCGCTGGAGTGCTCGATTTATGCTCTTTGGAGAGCCAAGGAGTACCACAAGATCTATGTATCCTATATCTATGCCCAGCTCGAGGCTTGTAGAGGAAACAACACACCTCAGCTCGCCATTCTTCAACTCATCCTCAACCTCGAGCCTGACATTTTTTGAGAGAGAAGAGTGATGTGCCTTTATTGGAAAGTCGCTTCCAAGCTTTTTCTTTAGGTTGTAAACAACCCTCTCCGTAGCACTCCTCGTGTTCGTGAATATCAGCGTTGTTTTTGATGATTTAACCAAATCCGCAAGAGTGTTGTAAAGCTTTTCGCTGATCTGCTCTGAACTTTCTCTGAAAAAGTCCTTGACTGGAGAGATCACCTTTATGTCTATCGGTTTGAGAAAGCTGACATCAGCGATTATGCAATCCCTCACCTTGCCATTCTCAAACCCAACTAGGAACTTTGCAACCTCTTCAAGAGGGTGGATGGTGGCTGACAGACCTATTCTCACCATTCTGCCTTCCTGGATCTCTTGAAGCCTTTCTATAGATAGGGAGAGATGAGTACCTCTCTTGTTCTCAGCAATCGCATGTATTTCATCAACAATCAAAAAATCGAGGTTGCTGAGGTGCTTTGAAAACTTCGGACTGACAAGAATAATCGAGAGGGTTTCAGGGGTGGTTATCAGGATGTGAGGTGGTTTTCTCACCTGTCTCTGCCTCTCTGATGGATCAGTGTCTCCAGTTCTCACACCTATCCGTATCTTCTGGAGCTTCAGGCCTTTGCTTTCGGCAATCTCATATATCTCCTTCAGCGGCTCCTCCAGATTTTTCCGTATATCATTGTTGAGAGCTTTTAGCGGAGAAACATAGAGCGTATAAACCTTGTCTTCAAGCCTGTTTTTCTCTGCAAGGTCTATAAGCATGCTTATTGAAGCCAGAAAAGCTGCAAGGGTTTTTCCACTTCCTGTGGGTGAGGAGATCAGGATGTTGTTCCTGTTCAGAGCCTCAACTATCGCATGCTTCTGAGGAGGGGTAAAAGATCTATACTTGCCCTTAAACCACTCCACAACCAGAGGGTGGAGGAATTTTTCTATCTCTTCATCTGAATACTCCTTCCCCTCAACTATACCTCTGCTACCTCTGCTTCCAGAAACATCCATTTAAAGAAGTGTAGGTTATGATGTTTATAGGCTTTGTGAGGAAATGAAAATAAAAAATAATCAGGTCTTCACTTCCTCAACGATTCTGACCTTCTGCTTTGTTACAAGGCTCACGGCTATGAATGTCACTGTCGATACCGGAAGTGCTACTACTATTGGATCCACGACTGTCCACGGAAACTGTGCGATCGTGTTAACTCCGAATATCAGCTTGCAGATACCGAGTTCACTTGCCTCTTTTGCATGCACGAATGTCAGGTAAATCAAAGAGATAGTAAAGCCGGCGAGAATGCTTGTGATCGCACCTTCTCTGCTCGCTTTGCTCCAGTACAGTCCACCGAGATATGCAGGAAGGAAGGATGAGGCACAGAGGGCAAAGAATATCGCAGTTCCTCTCGCGATGACACCGGGTGGGAGGATGTATGCCAGAAATATGCTGAAAACTATTCCTATGGCAATCGCTATTCTCGTTATTAGTATCGTCTTCTCATCATACCTACCCTTCATGAGTCCAGCCTGAAATACATCCCTGCCGAGTGCCGAGCCTATCGTATGGAATTGACTGCTGAGTGTTGACATTGCTGCTGCCAGAAGTGTCACGAGGAACAGCACAACGAACCAGTCCGGCATGAAGGAGTTTATGAACGCAGGAATTATCTTGTCCACATTCCCACCAGCAACCGCAATGGATGGTTTTCCAACCGTTTCGAGGAAGTATGCATTGCTCAAAGCCCCAACAATGAACGATGTTCCAACCATTATGAATATGAAGAAGGCTCCAATTGGAACTGCTCTATCGAGGTCCCTGTCACTGCCAACGGTCATAAGCCTGACTGCAAGCTGTGGTTGTGCGAGGACACCTATTCCAACTCCAAGAATCAGGGAGGATACGAGCACCCACCATGCTACCGAGCCCAGAGTTGGAAATGCTGTCCATCCGTTGTGGCCGGGAATCTTGGATGAGAATATTTCAACAGCCAGATCGTTGTAAGATGTTAGCGTTTCATGGGCAGGTATAACGCCACCAAAGAAAGCATACGTTGAGATCAGCAAGAAGATCATGCTCACAAGCATTATCCCGCCCTGAAATGCATCCGTGTATATGACCGCTATTAGCCCACCGTATACAACATACACGGCTATTATCACGGCCATTATCAGCAGTGCCATGTTGTAGTCGATAGAGAGCGATACCTCCATGAATCTCGATGCCCCTATCAGCACAACCCCTGCATACAGGGGCATGAATAAGAAGACCACCAGCCCGGCAAAAACCTGCAGGAATCTCGATCCGTACATCTTTCCAAGCAACTCCGGGAATGTCAAAGCCCCTGTTTTCATTCCAAACCTTCTGACTCTCTTTCCAACCACAGCATACGCTATGAATATTCCCACAAGGATATTGAGGAATGTCAGCCATAAAAGCGGCATCCCGAATAATCCAGCCACACCACCGAAACCAACAATGGCCGAAGTGGATATGAACGCTGCTCCATAAGATAAAGCCATTATCGCCGGATTTATTTTCCTGCCAGCAACGAGGTAATCCTCTGAGCTGTTTGTCGATTTAAATCCAAAGTACCCCAGATATATCGTCACTATCAGGTATATTGCAACAACCAGCGCCATCAACAGGAAATCCATCTCAACCCCTCCATTTCCATACTCCATAAGCTATGCAGAATATTACAGAGAGTATCGTCATCAAGTATCCCAGTGCTGTCCACACATCTGCCATACCCAGCATCATATCACCTTTGCTACTGTGTTACATTGATACACTATAACAAATTTAAAAATTTTTCGGCTGAAGCTGAAGATTGTAGGATCTCGAATAACTTTACACCTGAACAAACCTATGAGGTAAGTAAATTCATTGTGAAGGGGCCTGATAATTTAGAGTTGAGGCAAAGAATTGCTCTATTTCGAATGGAAAAGTTATTTTGGCTGTATAATAAGGTGACTAATGAATATGCAGTAGTTAAATATATCAAACATAGCAAATTAGAACTGATCTCCAAGGATCTTCTCATTAGGCGGTTTCATCTGAGTATATCTAAGGATGAGAATTGCCAAGAAGATTAATATAAACACACTGTACTTTTTCACAGCAAATACCTCGTATAATACTCTCGCAAGAACTAAATTTTGAAAAATAAAAAATTGAACCCCCATAAGCTCGTCTCATTACCAGCAGACCCACCCACTGTAGCAATTAGCGTTTCCAGCAGGTTGACCTGTTGGAGCATACCCCTATCCACCCGTCATCAAATTCATTATCGGACAGAGCCAGTTGTAAAAGTCTCCATTGAATCCAGCATAGTTTCCTGTGCTTTGACCTGCAGGCTGGTAGCCATACCCCATCATTGGCATCCCGTAGCCCATCATTCCGTATCCATAGTTCCATCCAAGTGGATGGGCTGTTGCTGTATACACCAAAGCTACTGCAGCTATTGCCACAACCACAACACCAACCCTTTTCCAGTTCATCTCACATCACCTCAGTCAACAGGTTGCTCTCAGAGGCAAAGGATGTTGCCTCTTAAAACATAATACAAAAAAGACAATAGACATTTTAGAACGTTTCAAAGAGAATAGATATGTTTCATTTTGCTAGAATGATTGATGAAAGAGTGTTAATGTTGTATTTTTGTTTTCCTGGAGATTCCCAGTGTATGGATTGACTGTGGAAGCTACTCAGCTTTTTGGAGATGCAAGTAACAAAACACAAACAATCTAAAAAACTAAAACACATTACTTCTTGAGGAAGAGTAAAATATTGAGGGTGTGGGAGCAAGAAGTACAATTATATATGTTAAAAAATTTAGTCAGGATGTGTTAGTAACAATTTCCCTTTTAAGTTTTTTCTAGATCTTTTTTCAGTACTTGCTTGCATACTAGCGCAGAAAAAAATACGTTTCCATAGAATAATTGGTTGAGTAGTTGATTGCAAAGTTCTCATGGATATGAGCTTATTCGAAGTGAAGTCTTTAAGTAGCATATTCTAAAATGTAGGTAGGATCTGTGGAACATCTTGAATCACCGAACTACCAAAAAACTCTCAAACTTCAGAATCTCGTTGTTTCAGGATATGCAGACCAAAGATTGTTATGGCGAATACTAACCCAAGTGCTATTATCTTGGTGTAATCCACTTCCTTGAGATCTAAGATAATAATCTCTCTCCCAAGAGCCGTTAAAACAGTAATCAGAAGTAGATTCGGGTCGATTATATCGTGAATCAGAAATCGAAGGGTTAGCGCTAGGAGTTCGAGCAATATCAGAGAGACCATCACATGTTTTACAGCTTCTTCACTAAGGGCTGCAGGTTCGTGGAATGGGTCCTCGAGGAAGTTGTAAAAAACGTAAGCAAACCTCAATATGACCATAAACGCAATAATTAATGCAAGTATCTTAACAGGAATTTCTACGAGCTTTGCTTTTAAATCATTGTTCATATCCAGTACCTCCATTAAAGTTTTAAAATATTGGTGGTGTTACATCTTCCGTGGGAGTTAAAAAAAGGCAGGGTTTTAACCCCACCCATGCAGCTCCAGCTACAAATCCCACTGCAGATAACCATACAAATACAAGAGAATAAAAAGATTCTCATTCAGGAACTGGCATCTGCTTTGAAAGGAATCTCATACCATATTCTTCGAGGACTTCGAGTTTAAGCACATCTATGGAATATACTATATTACGAGAAAGGTAGAAGTTAAAAATGGTGATTTCGTATTGAAAGAAGAGGTTGAGGCTGCTTTCGAGAAGAGTGTAACACCTTTCGGCAATTCAGCTAAGGTGCCCTAAGAGGTATATTGGGTGGAGAGCCTATATGGTTGTTGTGAGGGATTAGGTGAGAGTTTTGTCCCAAAGCCAGCTGAAGATGTAAAAAATATTCTAACAACAATCAATTGGATTTCTTTTTTGTCATCAATTAAGCTGATTCAGAGAAAGAGAGGAACCACATGAAAACACTATGAGGGTTACTACATATTTATATACCACAATCTACATAAACAGGAAATGATAACTGAGCACAAATACGCAAGTGTCTGGGCGCAAGAAATTAACCTCAGAACCTTTAAAATCGAGAAAAAACCACAAACGGGAGAGATTGCATATAGCAATATCTAAAGAAAATTATAATTTCCTTCGCAAACTCGAATTTCATTGATAATCCAGTATAAAGTTTAAATCTCAAATTCATCCAGATTTCGTGGTAGTTTCGCCAGTTTCCGTGCGGGGGTTGCCGAGTCAGGAAAAGGCGCAAGGCTTAAGACCTTGTCCCGCAGGGGTCCGAGGGTTCAAATCCCTCCCCCCGCATTAATTTACCAGTAAATAATAAATAGATTTAAGACTATCTATTCTTATGCCAAGACCAAACAGAGGTAAAACTGAGACTGTTAAGAAACGAGCAATCTATGTTTATCTCCCATCCGAAGAGATGGCAGAAGAGTGGAAAAGAATAGCAAAGGAAAGAAACATTTCCATATCAAAATTTGTGGTTGAGTGCGTTCAGGAGTCGCTCTCAAAAGATGAATCGGATTTTGTTTCGAGAAAAGAGCTTCTTGACAGAGTTAAAAAACTTGAAGATGAGAATAAGGAGCTGAGAAAGGAGAACAGGATGCTTAAAAATCTTGTTGATAAGCTTGACGAGGAGTTGAAGATTTACAGAGCAAAACCCTTCCTCGAAAGTGAATTCGTTGGAAAGAGGGAATTCTCTGATGAGTTGATAGATCTATTCAAAAGAAGGAAGTATGTGGAATACGAAGAGCTCTACTTACTCCTGAATGTTGATCCGGTAAATGACCAGGAACTGGTCAGGAGTTACCTCAGGCAGATAGAGGCACTCGAACAGTATGGCTTAATTGAGTCCACCGCGAGGGGGTGGAAATGGAAGCTCTGATGCAGACCTCATTCCTTGAGGCTTTCAGAGAGGACTGCATCAGCAGGGGAATGACTTCAGAGAGCATTAGAAGGTACATCTCCTGTCTCAGAATATTCCTGAAGTGGCTCGATGAGAGAAATGTTGACGTAAAAGGTGTTGATAAATTTGTCTTGAGGGACTTTCTATCTTATCTCAGAAGCAAGGGATTGAAGCAGAAGACTCTCGAAAACTACTTTTCAGCAATTTCCAGCTTCTATGACTTTCTGCTGTATGAAGGTGTTGTTAAAGGTAATCCAGTCAATCCTGTCAGAAAAAGGTATCTGAACCCGTACAAGAAAAATAAGAGTTCAGAGAAGAGAGTTCTCACGGTTGAGGAAGCAAGCCTGCTGGTTAACTCGATACCATATATCAGGGATAAGGCCATAGTCCTTCTCCTGCTAAAGACCGGAATCAGAAGAGGTGAACTAATCTCGATTGACGTGCAGGATATAAACTGGGAAGAGCAATCGATACTCCTGAAACCAAAGGCAAAAAGGTCCAACAGAGTAGTATTCTTCGATGACGAAACCGGAAGAATTCTCAAAAAATGGATGAAAGTTCGAGAGAAGCTGAATCCGAAGACTGATGCGCTGTTCGTTAATGAGAGGGGAGAAAGGCTCAGAAGAAATGGAGTTTACGGAGCAGTGACCAAGTGGGCTTCGATGCTTGGCTTCCATAATCCCGAATCTGACAATCCCATGGACCACTTCACTCCACACACGTGCAGACACTGCTTCACAATGTGGCTGAGAAAGAGCGGAATGAGGAGAGAGTTCATTAAGGAGCTTAGAGGAGATTCAAGAAGAGAGGCAATTGATATCTACGACCACATAGATAAAGATGAGCTAAGAAAAGCTTATCTCGCGCATATACCGAAGCTGGGTGTTGAATAATCCATAAAATAAAATTTTAAAATTTTTAGAATTCAAAAAATCTTACAGCTTTTCTACCAGTAGATCTTCTTTAAGATAGATCAGGCCCAGTGCGTTGAATACTTCCCATAAACCTCTATCAATTTTCTGGAACAGTGTTGTGTCTGGATGGTAAAAACTTGAAACTCCAAAGCAGGCCAATGGGACACTAAAACCATCATAATCAGTCAATTTACTCTGTATGTCTTCCTTTAGATTAATTATCTCTTTTCCTATTCTATCATCTATTCCTACTGAGTTTCCCAAATCTTTGAAGAATTTGTGGATATTTCCTTTGTATTTTATATGCAACACCGGAGGTATCGAAACGAAAAATAAACCGAGTTTCGCAAATTCCCACACCTCCTCGTCAGAATATTTTCCTTGGTTGCAAAGCACAAAAAATTTCAGTGCTTCGTGGGAATACTTTACCGTTGAGAGTATAGCCCAGATAGGAGGACTATCTATTAATGACATGATTGCCTTACCTTTCATTTGGTTGAACAATGTTAAAAATGACGTATCCGAGTTCCTTTCGGAGGATATATTAAGAAGTTTGATTAAATCTTTGGACAACTCATTTACCTTTTTCATAGTTTCAGGATCTAGGTTTGATAGCAAGTCACCAATGTGTCGTTCTAAATACGTTTTTTTGGTACTGGAAGACAAAATAAGCAGTCTTCTAATTTCATCACTAAACGCATTTTTGAGCTTATCAAGTTCGGCTTTTAAGAAGTCTATAACCAAATTACCAAAATCTGTGTGCATGAGCTCCACATAGTCGCCCTTGTAATTCTCAAATACTTCAACTACACACCTTAAGACGTTCCAGTCCACATTTTTAAACTCTATAACGTGTCTCTCACGCCGTTTCCTTCGTGGTCTTATTTTAACACAGCCCATATCTTCTAGTCCAGGATAGCCAGATTTCTCATCATTTACCTCCTGCGAGATTTGTTTGTAGATCGCAAATTCCTTTATATTCATCCGCATTTTATTTTTTAATACGTCAAAAAGCGTTGCATAGTCCATCTCCCCATTACCGCACTTCCAGAGTGCCAGTAATATCTCTTTCTTAGAAGACTTCGGCACACCACTGGTCATATTCATATTTATTGAAATTTTATTTCTTATAATTTTTTGTTTTGTTTTATCTGTTATGTTATTATATTATAGTTAATATATTTAATAATTAATTCTTTTTCAGTTTATGTACTTGAAATTCTTTAGGATCAAGAATTCAGTTGATAGAATTTTTCTGCATTTATATTTCTATTAATTTAACTTTCAATTTTTATTAAATTATAATAAATTTTAAAACTCCATGCAGAACCAATATCATGGTCAATATAGCCTCCGAACGCCATAAACTGAGTAATGGTGTTCGATTGGAGATCTGTTCCGAATACATAGGACATCTTGAGGATGTCGAAGTAGGCCATAAAGTGATAAAACTCAGATTTAGGAACGGAGATATAATAAAAATCAATTGTAGCACAGAAATGGCACAAAAGCTCAGAAGATCCATAGGAAAGAAAATATCCGTTTTACATACCGATGATCCCGAAAAAAGTTCATTTTACACGATTTTGAGGCTAAAGAAAATATTTACTGCAAAGGAGGTGATAAAAACGTTTGTTGGTTAGAACGATCAATTGTGCGGTCTGCATAAGTTAACTAACGGAGTACATAACTGGGCACCGGATTTTCCCATAAAACCGAGAGGCACCGAATTCTTCCCACCACAATTAGGCACCAGAAAATCACACTACCCAAGGATGCCCAGCTCAGGGCTCTCACATCAAATCTGAAGCCCATGCTGTCGGGGATGAATGCCATCGATACCGTCTGCATAGGCCCTCCCGCAACCGGCAAGACGTCATGCGTGAGAAAGATCATCTCATCTGCTGAGATTAAGGCTGGATACGTGAACGCCTCCCTCGTAAGAACCAGATCAGAACTTGCAACCAGTCTTCAATTTTACCGAAAATTTTAAAAAAACAGACCAGCTATTAAAAAACTGACCAAGATACACCACAATAAGAAGTTCTAAATATTATCAATAAATACTATAAATAAAATAGTGGTGGCAACCCGATGAAAGAAGACGAAGAGAGCAAAGCTATAAAAATCCTAATAGCTGATGACGAAAAGGCACTGGTAGAAATCATCGAAAAAATGATAGTACATTTTTTCAACCAGTATCCAAATTTCAATGTTGTGGTGTACAAAACAACCAGTGGTAAAGAAGCTTTTCAAAAGTATGCTGAGGTGAAACCCCACCTGTCCTTCATAGATCTCGTCATGCGTGATAAACATGGCATGGAGTTAATAGACGAGATCACGAGTAACTTCCAGAATTCAAAGATAATTGTGCTTTCTCCCTTTTCAGAATCGATAATCAGGGAAGTCAAAAAATTGGGTAAAGATACAACCGTACTGACAAAACCATTCAGGATAAGAGATCTATACACAGCAATAAGTAAAGTTCTATCAACCGATTTTCCTGAGTTTTCCACTTGTTTCAGAACAGATATGAGTTTATAAATCACCCACTTCCAGCATTTCTCGCATTATCCTTTCCCCCAATTTGGAAGATAGCTCGTCAGCCTCTGAACCGCTCATGTTCCCATCATATGCATGTGATACCGATTTTTTCCTATGTGTACTGCAACAACATCATGGATGTCATGAATGCTATCAAACCTTCTCTCTCAGATTTCTCATAGAACTCATTCGATTTCCCGAATTAACTCACAACAAAGACAATTGTGGTATCTACCAGAGGTTTCCCTTCAAATGGTGTGATATTTTATCTGTCGTGCTTCGCATGATCCTTCTGAATTCGAGAACATACTTTTCGCCATCGTGGTATGGATCGCTGAACCTGACATCAACACCCATCCTAATCAGATGTACCTTGAAGAGTTCAAGTACTTCAAGGCTGCTGAATCTCAGTCTGTGATGTTCAGAGACTTCCCTTCCGCAACTGACATCAATTACGCTTTTAATCATAGATTCCAGAATTGCCTTTCCTATCCTTTCACACCTTTCTTTGAATTTGCTTTCGTTTTCATTAAATTCGAAGCTCTGAAACGCTTCCCTTACAAGTCTTGAAAGCATGAAATCCTTTCCATAGTCGTTGAAGTATCTGAAAGCAAAGTATAAATCCGTGGCATTGGATTCACTTGTTGTATATTTTATCGGATTTATCTTCATTTCAGGATCCTTTAAAACTATCCCCTCTCTACCCTCGTTCCCTATTCGCTCAATAATATCTCTGCAAACCTCATGAGCTACATTTGTATCACATCTCTCCAGAATCGGAGCTAATTTAAACCCATACTCCTCTGCAATTTTCATTTTATTATCAATTGATAGAGATCTGTTAGACCTTTTCTCCCTCACATCAAATATATAAAAGTCCAGATCGGTGCCGTAGATGTCCTTAACCACAAATGGGGACTCTTTACCCACAACCTCACAGCAAAGCATGAGTTCTGGATAATGTCTGAAAAAAGAGCTGTCAATCATCTCCCTCGCTTTTTCTGTAGTATATGGACAGATGAAACCCCTTCTCGTTATTGCATATAGATTGCTGCCAAAGTTAACAATCCTTACATTATACCCGTTCATCTTTTCCTCAACAACCACCTCATCCCTGAAATGCTTTTTTATTGTTGGATGAAGTGTTAAAGCCCTCCTTATCTTCGGATATCCTCTGACTACTTCCAAACCATGCTTTGTTTTTGCTATAAGCGTACCCTCTTCAAATCCACCAAACTTTTTCTCGAGCTTGTATGCAGAGACGATATCATGAAAAAAAGAGTGTTTAACAAAAGCTTCTCTCAGGAGGTTTCTCTCCTCCAGCCTTTTCGCAGCTGGAGGAGACAGGTGTAAAGCTTCCGCAACGAATTTCATCTACATTTTGGAATACAGGAACCTTATGAGGTCTCTCTCGGTGATTATACCTTCAAGGTTTCCATTATTGACAACGAGAGCCACACCGTATCCTGATCCTTTCATAAGCTTCACAAGATCGGAAATTCTCTCATCCGGAGGCACGAGCAGTGGCTCCTTGTACACTCTAAGATTCTCGTTGGATAGTATGTGAGACAGGGGCTGATTCAGGGCTTCCTTGATGTCACCGGTTATCAGCATTTTGAAGGCCTCTCCACTCCCAAAATACCTCAAAATTTCTCTTGCAGTGACCAATCCAACGAATATACCATCCCTAATCACAGGAAGTCTTCTCATCTTCCTTGAGATCATCAGTTTCATGGCTTCCTCTACAGTAGTATCAGGACTGGCTGTTATGACGCCCTTCGTCATATAATTCCTAACAAAACCATCAATTTCTCCATTTTCCGACAAATAGCTCAGGACATCCTTCTCGGTTATTATGCCAAGAATTATATTATCTCTATCAACAACAGGGCAACCACCAACCCTTTTCTTTAGCATTAGCTCAATTGCATCTTCAAGAGAAGATGTAAAATCGATGCTTATCACATCTCCTTCCATTATGGCCTCAACCTCTTCGTTGACTGCAGCCATCAGATTTCCATCATATCTGTTCTGAACGATCTGGTACTTCTGCCCCCCTCCAAAGAAGTTTATTATATCCGTGACCGTTATAATTCCTTCAAGCCTCTTTGTTCCTGGGTCCGCTATGGGCATCCTTCTGAAATTGTACTTCATCATCGACTTCACTGCAGACATTATCGTGGATGTTGGTGGTATCGTAACGACACTCTTCGTGCAGTAGTCCATTATTTCTCCTTCTTTCAGCTTTGCTGAGTTTTTCTTCTCCCTCGTAGGCTTTCCTGCGTAGTCTTTATACATCATATCACCAGAATAAATCATCCCTCGTTAAGCTCTGCACAGTCCTCACAGAGCTTCAGACCATTATACTCGACAAGATTATCATAGAACTTCCCGCATTTCTCACACTTGCCAAACCTGACATCCTCATACTCACTCTCTCTCAAGAGCATCTTATAGTTTTTAATCTCGTTGGACTCTATCAGATCCAGCGAGACACTCAAAATATCGTTGTCCGTTATTATCCCAACAAGCCTGTTTTCATTTACGATGGGCAACCTCCTGATTCCCTTTTTGAGCATTATTTGGGCTGCCTCCCTCAGGCTCGTCATCGGGTTTATCACAATTAGCGGTGTTGTCATTATATCCTTAAGCAAAACCTCTGAAGGGGTTTTATTTCTCGATACTACTTTCTCCAAAATATCCTTCTCGGTAACGATTCCAACGGGATTTCCGTTATCCAACACTACAATACTCCCAACACCACATTCAAGCATTTTTCTCGATGCATTGAGCAAGGAATCTTCAAGACTGGCTGTACAAACTTCTCTCGTCATAATTTCTTTCACTGGTATGTTATGGGGCATTTCCATCACTATGGGAAAGTCATCCAAAGGGTTTTAAAGTTTTTTGGATGGAGAGGAAATTGTATTTCCGAAATAGCACTTTTAGAGATAAAGAGGAAATATGAATCCCTATGCACTCGATAAGCTCTCGCAAGAATCCTCTACCTACTCCAAACAAATTTTCCGGTTTATTCAGGGATTGCTCAAGAATACAAACCCATCACACCAGTATTACAAACAGATCCACATACACAATATGAAGTAAATATAATAAATCTTAACCGTAAACAGTAAGTTTGATATAGAATCATTGATATATGCTCCAAAAACTGGTGAGAATCATGAAGAGATATCTGATTCTACTGATCCTTATGATCGCATTAGTACCAGTTTCAGCCCAAAAAGTTTATACCAGCACACAAACAGTAAAAGAAGGAGAGAACTTTAAGGTAAAGGTTTATGGTAGTTACTTCGATTCGATAGCTGGGATAGATCTAAACATTCAGTTCGACCCATCAGTAATCAAACTGAATGGCATAAGTGCTGGAAAAAATTTCTCAAAGTGTTTTAAATTCAATAATATAAACAATACTAGGGGTTTTGGAAGGGTTGCCATAATATGCGGTGATGCGAGAACCTTTAAAAATGATTTGATAGCGATATACAGCTTCACAGCTTTAAAAGGTGAAACACATCTGCATATCACAGCCAGCCTGAGCACTTCTGATTTCAAAACGGTATATCCTGAAACGGTTGATGGTTCTGTGAAAGTGCTCACTAAAGGCTCTCCAGATACCGGTTCTGCAAGTACCGGCAGTTCAGGATTGACAGATCCTGCAAACAACGCCCAGAACGGGGTACAACCTACTGTACAACCTACTCAACAGCCAGTAAATACCGTACAGCCAGCTAAAACCGAACAGACTCCCATAGCAGAGCAGACTCAAAAACCCAAATCCCAAACCGAGCAAAAAACTTCAAGTCCTGCATCCCACACAACTCCAACAGCTATTCCAACAACCACAGAAATTGCTACAAAGAGCACAACCGAAGAAAAACTCAATCTGAAGAACATACCCGAGATACCCGGATTCGAGGTGTGTCCACTCCTTATTGCAGCCCTGATATCAGCAATAAGGAGTAGAAAGTCTTAACCTTCGCATCTCAATTCCATTATTTAGCACAATACTTGTAAAATAGTTAAAGTTTAATAAATTTTAACAATTAATTATTATAACCAAATTCTTGGAAGAATAGGATTTTCTGGTCATATAGTAAAGTTACATTTAATTCTCCATATATATTGCTACCAACCCAAATCATAAGACTGAAAAAATAAGTTCTTTTAGGATTAGCAGTTTAAATCGTGTCTTAATTTGTTTTGTTAATGGAAAAATTTATTTATTGTTATGTTCGTTATAGTAATATGTCCAAGATGGTTCATATAATACCAGTCGGTGTTAATAAGGAAAGAATGCTTGACAGTATAAGGCAGAGTGGATATCCGATACAGAAAGTGTACATGGTACTTGGAAAGGACGAGAGCTTAAGCGGTGAAAAAGAGATCTACAAAAACGCCGATGAGATCGAGAATACACTTAAAGTGCTGATAGATGTCGATAGAATATATGTGAACAAACTGAATGTTTATGCTGCTGCCCTAGAAATAATAAAGGTGATTAAAAAGGAGCTTACAGAGGGTAATGAGGTTCTGATAAACGCTACAGACTCTCCGAGAACACTGGTTATTTCGTGCTATATTGCTGCACAGCTTTCTGGAAGCAGAATATACATAGCCCTTCCGAAGTATGAGGATGGCAAGGAGGTTGGCATTGACAGGGTTATTGAAATACCCATTCCACCGCTGAAGAAGATCAGCAACGACAAAGTCGTAATTATAAAACTGATAGACAACAATGGCGGAGAGGTTGAATCTATCAACAAGCTCATAGACTTGCTTGAAGGTAGGACAGGAGACCAGAAGAAATACATGGCCCAGAGAGCGAGAATGAGCTATCATCTGAAGGGATTGGAAGAGGATGGACTGATTGAGATGAGAAGAGAAGGTAAGAATGTCAAGATAATCTTGACAGACCTCGGAAAGGCTTATGCGTTGATGGCAGAATAATTATTTTATTTATTTTTTATAAAAAAACTAAAAGATTGAACGATCAGATCGTTAATTTAAAACCCAATCCAGACCGAGTGCTTTCAGCTTTTCTGGCTTTGGAACTCCATTATCGTCCCAACCTCTCTCGATGTAGTACTCTTTCTTCTGCAGCTCAAAATCGGGAACATTTCCTTCGCTTCCACCTTCAAGGGGCTTCATGACTATTTCCGGCAGTGTGTCATCTCTGGCAGTTATCCCGCATTTTACATTGAACATCCTTTTCAGGTTGTATATCCTCTCTCCAGCGAGATATATGCTGTTCACATCGAAATCAAACCCTGTGCTGTACTTCAGCAGATTTGCCATCTGGGCTGGCTTTACCGGCATAAATGCACACATCGTAACACAGTTATAGAGTTCGGTGTAGTTCTGCATTCTGGCAGTTATAACTCCCTTATTCTCAGAAGAGAATCTGTCATCACTTACAATACCATACTCTTTCACCTTCAATCCCATCTCGATGTTGTACATCTGGTGAGGCAGATGGCATGCTCCCCTGTTATGCATGGCGTATGCTGCTGCCAAGCTCGCAAAAGCCCTTGGATCGTGCATCGGGATCTCCAGTCCCTTGACATTTGCTGCCAGATTTTCCACAGAAAACTTATTGCCAATGAACCTCGTTCCCTCAGCCAGAATCTCTCCCCTGTTCTTTCTGAAGGCTATTTCTTCAATCAGTTTCTTAACCCCCTCAGCATCTCCCCACCTGATAGAAAAATCGTAAACTCCGTTGTCTGTCAGAAACATTGCAAATGCTATCGTAACCCCGGCACTTATCGTATCAAGACCAAAATCGTTTGCGAGGTAGTTTATCTCTATCAGGGATTTAAGGTCATCAACAAGCTGGAGTGAGCCAAAGCTCGCTATCGTCTCGTATTCCGGGCCATGAATACTTCTCCCATCTATCTCCACAACCGTGCCACATCTAACCCTACAGCCAAAGCAGCCATCGCTTCTCTTGAGGTACTCCTCCGCCATCTTTGTTCCCGAGATATCGGAAGCTTTCTCAAATGTTCCCTGAGTGAAATACTTGACTGGCAGATCACCAAACATCTCTGATGTCTCAACATAGCCGGATGTTCCAATTTCCCTGAACATGTTGCATGTGAAGTTGTTATCTATTCTTTCGTTTAGAGCTGAAACTTCCTCCTTGAACCTCTCCTCATCTGCAAGCTCTATCTCCATTTTATCATACACCACAGCAATGCCTTTAAGTTTCTTTGAGCCCATCACAGCACCCATACCAGTTCTCCCAGCATGTCTCGAGTTATCAAGCTGAACACAAGCATATCTGACAAGGTTCTCACCAGCCTGCCCGATTACCGCTGTGGATATCCTGCTCTCTCCAACCTCCTTCTCTATCTCTTTCTGCGAGTCATAGCATCCCAAACCCCATATTCCATCAGCAGATCTAATCTCAGCAGTATCCGGATTGATCAGCAGATAAACCGGCTTTTCAGACTTCCCTTCTATTATGATCCCATCCCATCCGGCAAATTTAAGAAATGCTGAGAATTTCCCTCCAGAGTTCGACTCACCCCATATCCCGGTTAGCGGGGATTTGGCACAGAACTCCAACCTGCTCGTTGATGGAGCGATAGTACCTGAAAGGGGTCCGTTGAATATCCCAAGCACATTGCTATCCGAAAAAGGTTCTGCATCGTACACCTTCATCCTGTACAGAAAATACGCTCCAAAACCACTTCCGCCTATGTAATTTTTAGCCACATCTTCATCAAGATCCATAACCTCCGCAGAGCCTTTTTCAAGATTTACCTTCAGTATCCTTCCAGCATAAGCAAACATACCCAACACCTCAAAAATAAAGCCTCAAAAATCAACATCCTTTCCTTCGAAGATGTAAAGGAATAGCATCCTGAGATCTTCCTCATCTGGAGCTTCCTCCAGCGTAACAATTGTGTTGTCCGTGCTGGCTTTGTAAACCAGTTCATCAAGCCTTTCAAGGAATTCTTTTTCGCTTATGCCATACTCCTCCAGCAGATCCTTGTAGCTGAGTGGAGTGTTCAGGGATGCGAGCAACTCCTTTGTTTTGTCGATCAGCTCCTCACAATCCCTGAAGCCAATATGGTATGCAAGCTCGTCATACTGCTCTCTCACGAACTTCGAGTAGTACTGCGTTGTATAAGGCAATGCAACACCACAGGCGAAGCCATGAGGGATATGAAATACCGCCCCAAGAGAGTGGCCGATAGAGTGCGATAAACCAGCCTGAGAGCTACCTATCGCCAGTCCAGCGAGGGTTGCAGCATTGTGAACCTTCTCCACAGCCTCACTGTCGCTTCTATCCCTGCAAGCCCTTGGTAGGTATTTGAAGAGTAGCTTGCAGGCCTGGATGCATAAGCCATCGGTGAAATCATTCTTCCATGCAGAGACATAAGCATCCATAGCATGGGAGAGTGCATCCAAGCCTGTGAACACCGCCACCTTCTCAGGCAGCTCCCTGACCATCTCCGGATCAACTATTGCATAATCGGCCATAACCGCCGGATGGATGGATGCTATTTTCCTGCCCTCATCCTTCTTGGTCAGGACTATGGCATTGGATCCTTCACTCCCGCTACCACTCGCTGTAGGGATTAGAATCAGCTTAACCTCTCCACTTTTAACATCAGTCCACGGAGAGACCTCCTCAGGATCGAGATCGGGATTCTCGTATATGAGCCTGATTCCCTTAGCAGTATCGAGGGATGAGCCCCCTCCAACACCGATGATGTAATCCGGCTTTACTCTTTTCGCGAACTCAACTCCCTCCATGACGATTTCAAACGATGGATCTGGTTCAACTTTATCGAATACCTCGTACTCAAGGTTCAACCTCTTTGTAACCTTGTCAACAACCCCGGATTTGACCAGGTTTTCGTCTGTAACTATCATAGCTTTACCATCGAGGGTTTCAAGGAAGTCGAGAGAATCTTCTCCAAATGCTATTTTTGGTGATGCAAACCACCACATACAGATCCCCGATATCAATTAAAACTCAGTTTCAACCTTTCTCGTGCAGTCAACCAGCACCTTGGCAGCCTTGGCGTACCTCATAACCTTCGCCATGTTGCCCTTCAATGTGAACTTCCTCGTTATCAGACCCTTTATGGGATCAATCTCTCCATTCAACAGCTTCTTCCAGTTTGAGAACTTCCCGCTGAAAACATAGGCCGGGTTCACTTCAGATGGGTCGTTAACAACAAAACCCTTTCTCGCCTTTCCATGATAAAGGTCTATGTACGCATATTTTGGAGAGTCAAGCTCGTCATCCGGTTCTATCACGAAAAGAAAGTCTCCTTCCCAATCCTTCGCAGCATTCTCATATTCCTTGCTCGTGTTCAAAACCTCCATATATTTCTCTATCCATTCCTGTGTGAACAGCTTCGGCATATGCATCACCCAATGTAATATCTTTAATATTAAGTTAAATAATTTTTCAAATCGTTAAAATAGCAGTACAGAAAGTATCACCGAAAAAATTCCGGTGAGAAAGATCCCATCGAATGTGCCAGCACCACCGATGCTGATCACACCGCTTCCTATTTTCTCGAGGTCTTTTAGATGGAGAATATCAGCACCGAAAAGGACAGCAAGTACACCAACAGCATATGCAAACTTTGGAAGCAAGTACATATCGAGCCCGAAGAAGGATATTATGAAGTAAGAGGTCAGAACGGATATCAACGGCGGCAGAAACATCGGAACGGCTATTCCAACTCCCCTCACGGGTTTAGCGTTGAAGTAGATAATTATGGATGTCAGGATGAACGCTATTATCCACGGAGTTAAAGGTAATGAGAGCAAGAGCTTGACCGCAATCAGAGATGGAAAGATACAGCCGCCCAGATTTACTGCAACCGTCATCTTGCTCCTCTGCCTCACCTGATATATTATTCCGAAAAAGTTGTACTCCCTCACAACCTCTTTTCCCTCTTTCTCAACAAGCGGTATGTTGATGAAGCTTCCGATTACTATCATGAAGAACACTGTCAAGGCCTGAGAATAGCTCAATCCGAACAGGATCTGGAAAACCTTTGGTGTTGTGAGGAAGAAAATCAGGAGTAAGAACGGAAAGAATATCAGAATCAGAAATAAAGGAAATATTAATGGTGGAAAGATGTAATCTCTCATCTAGCCCTTCAACAGCTTCTTTTTGTCAAGTACTACATAATGGCTAATCGATTTAACAGCTTCAAAAGGAATTATGTAATAGTTATCTGTTTTCTCGAGATCCGGCAGTGGTTTCTGTCCTGGCTTCACTATCAAATCGATGAGCATCCCGGTTTTGAGATCGGCAGTTACATTGTAAACCATACCAACTTCAGTCCCGTCCGACATCAAAACCATTTTTTTCGAAAGCGTTTTGGCGAGCACCATCAAGTGTTTGATATCCAAAACCATTAATAAATGTTTCTTATTCCCGATTTGTAGTATCCCGAAAATTCCACTCTGCAAATAATCTAGCTAAACTCAAAACTCCAATTGATGGCCAAGCGATATTTTTCTGAAAAAACCTAGCAGCGAGGGGTTTGAGTATAAATATAAAATGTGAAGAGATTATCCATAGCCCAGAAATGATCTGGCCGTAACCTTCTGTCTCTCCTGTCTCGCTTTCTCCTCGAACCTCTCGTAGAAGCTGAGCATCGAATCTGTAACGCTCGGCTTTACCTTCTTCAAAGCCTCCAAGAAGTGTCTCATCTCGACCACTTCAGCATTAAGATCCTCTCTCAAAGCAAGCATGACTGCCTCCCTACATACCGCCTCGATGTCAGCGCCAACATACCCCTCAGTTAGATCCGCAAGTTCCTCAAGATCAACATCGTCTCCAAGAGGCATACCCCTTGTGTGAATCCTGAATATCGCAAGCCTGCTCCTTCTGTCTGGAGGTCTCACATAAACCAGTCTATCGAATCTTCCCGGCCTCAGTAAAGCTGGATCAAGGATGTCTGGCCTGTTTGTAGCTCCAAGGACGATGACTTCCTCAAGCTCTTCCAATCCATCCATCTCAGTCAGTATCTGATTTACAACCCTCTCAACTGCCCTGCTACCCTCATCCAATCCTCTCATCTGTGCAATGGCATCGATCTCATCGAAGAATATTATACACGGTGCAACCTGTCGCGCTTTTCTGAATATCTTTCTCACAGCCTTCTCACTCTCACCCAGCCACTTGCTGAGCAACTCACTTCCCTTTACAGTTATAAAGTTCGCCTCCGTCTCATGAGCTACCGCTTTAGCTATCAGCGTCTTTCCTGTGCCAGGCGGGCCGTATAGCAGAACACCTTTGGGCGGTTTTATCGAGAACTTCTTGAACTTCTCAGGATACTTAAGCGGCCACTCAACAGCCTCTACGATCTCCCTCTTGATCTCTTCCAGTCCTCCAACATCCTCCCATGTAACCTTCGGTATCTCAACGAGCACCTCTCTCAGTGCTGATGGCTCAATTTCTTTCAGAGCTTCTTTGAAGTCATCTATCGTAATCTTTATAGATTCCAAGACCTCCGCAGGGATTTCATCTTTGTTCAGGTCGATCTGAGGTAGATATTTTCTCAAAGCCTTCATCGCAGCCTCTTTTGATAGAGCTTCGATGTCAGCTCCAACGAAGCCATGTGTCTGATCTGCAAGCTGCTTGAGCATATTCTTGATTATTTCCCTCTCCAATTCAGCGATTATCGTCTCATCGAAGAGAGAATAGATCAAATCTTTAATCTGTTCCTTTGTTTCGAGCTTACTGACTCCTTCGATCGCAAAGTCGATTTCTCTGATCAGATCTTCATCCCCATCCATCGCATAGCTCTTCTTCAGAGACTTCAAGGCCTCATAAACAAGATCTCTGCTGTAATCAGGCTCTAAAGGCATATTTCTTGTATGAATCTGAAGTATCTCGAACCTTCCTTCCCTATCCGGTACACCAATCTCAATCTCTCTGTCGAACCTTCCAGGCCTTCTCAAGGCAGGATCAACAGCATCAACCCTGTTCGTTGCTGCGATAACTATAACCTGCCCCCTCTCCTCAAGTCCATCCATCAGGGTCAGAAGCTGAGCAACAACTCTTCTCTCTACCTCCCCTGTGACTTCATCTCTTCTGGGGGCTATGGCATCTATCTCATCGATGAATATTATTGATGGAGAGTTTTCTTTCGCCTCTTCGAAGATCTCTCTGAGCCTCTGCTCACTCTCACCATAGAACTTGCTCATTATCTCCGGCCCGTTTATTGTATAGAAAGAGGCTCCTATCTCGTTAGCAACTGCCCTAGCTATCAGTGTCTTTCCTGTTCCCGGAGGGCCATGGAGCAGAACTCCCTTAGGTGGGTCTATTCCAAGCCTCTGGAAGATCTCCGGATACTTCAAAGGGAGTTCTATAACCTCCCTGACCTTCTGCAGTTCCTCTTTCAGACCACCAATATCCTCGTATGTTACTCCTGCCCTTCCAATCCTCTCAAAACCTTTAGCCGGCCTCTCTCTGTAAACAACCTTGGTTGTCTCATCAATTATAACAACATCCTTTGGATCTGTCTTAACCGCTACAAAAACCAAAGCTCCCTGATTTTGGGCATACTTGCCAAAGCCCGTCAGGGCTGGAGCCCCAACCAGTGGGATAAGATCTCCCTCAACGAGCGGTCTCTTGAGAAGTTGATGCTTTAGATAATCACCGATATCCATTCCATAAACTCTGAACTCGATTTTCCTCAAAGGAGCAAGAATGACGAGCTTAGCTGGAGCATAATCTACTTTCCGAACTTCAACACTATCTCCTATACCAACTCCAGAGTTTTCCCTTATAAACCTATCAACTCTAATTATACCCTTGCCCCAGTCCCTTTTAGGGGCTCTCCATACTTTTGCAACTGTAGCCCTTCTACCCTTTATCTCGATTATATCTCCAGGTGAGATTTTCAGCTTCAGCATCGTATCCGGATCAAGACGGGCTATACCCCTTCCTGAATCGCTTGGATACGCCTGATTGACTTTCAGTGTTAGCTTCATGTGATCACCTCTATGGTATTGTATCTTACGCTTTTTATCATTATGCCACCTTCTATATTCAACCTTAAATCATTCTTATTTATCCAATATTTGCCCAATAACTAATTTAAATAAAGAGCATAAAAAGTCTTGCGGTATATCTAATGACGGGGGTTGTGAATGAGAGTTGCAATAGTGGATTGCTTTAACGGAGCTTCAGGAGATATGATCATAGCCTCACTGCTCGGCATATCTCTGAGCGAATCAGATCTGGACAGGATTGCTAAGCTGCTGGATCTAAACATAGAATTTAGCGTAAAAACAGTTAATAAAAAAGGTATTTCGGCAAAAATGGTGGATGTTCTGGACAGGAATACTGACAGAAAATTTAGCGATGTTAAAAATCTCATAAAGAAGCTGAAAAAAGACCAGGAACTCAAGGAAATATACCAACCCACATACGAAATCTTCAGAATTCTGGCTGAAGCTGAAGCGAGAGTTCATGGAAAAGATATCGAAGAGATAGTTTTTCATGAAGTTGGTAGTGATGACGCAATATTCGATGTCGTCTCATCAGCTCTTGGATTTTCAAGGCTGATCAGTAGAGGGTATGAAATATTTACAACACCGATCAACCTCGGCTATGGAGAGATTGAAATGCATCATGGCAGGTATCCAGTACCAGCACCGGCAGTGGTCGAGATACTCAAGAATTCCAAGCTTGAAGTTTACTTTGGCAGGATAGGAGATGAAGAATTGTTCACACCAACAGCATCAGCAATATTGTCTTACTTCTCAAATGGCTGTCTCAAGCACCCCTTCACGGTAGATGATGTTAGTTATGGAGCCGGAAAAAAAGATACCGATAAGCCAAATGTTCTGAGGATCATGCTTGGAAGGGCAAGCGTTCATGACAGCATCGCCATTGTTGAAACGAATATCGATGATGTTAGCGGAGAGATTATGGGCAATGCGATGAATATTCTGACAAAAATTTGCCATGATATCTCAGCAATACCTGTATTCGGCAAAAAGAACAGGCCAGGATATATTTTGAAGGCCATATGTGATTTTAGCAAGGCTGAAGAGGTTGCGAGAGTCATGATGCACGAAACCGGGAGTCTGGGTGTTAGAATAATACCAGTATATCACAGAATGCTGGCTGAAAGGCATTTCAGAGAGGTTAAGATAAATGTACACGGAAAGGAATTCACAGTTAGATTCAAGGTTTCCTATCCAGATCAAAAAATTGCGAAGCCTGAATTTGAGGATGTGAGAAGAATTTCAGAAGAGATTGGAAAACCACTTCCCGAAGTTTACAGAATGGTTTTGAAATCATTCAACACAAGTGAGCGAATATGAATCTACCTACCGGAAGTGACTGTTTGGACAGACTCCTTGGAGGAGGTGTCGAAAAAGGGATAATAACTCAGATCTATGGCCCCTCAGCCACCGGCAAGACCTCAATATGCCTCATGCTCACCTACACCACAGCCATGAATGAAGGTAAGGTGATCTACATCGATACCGAAGGACTGTCGAGGGAGAGGGTTAACCAGATATTCGAGATTAAGGAGGCTCTAAACAATGTCTTTCTCTATGAGGTTATGAACTTCAGGCAGCAGAGTTCCGCAATAAGAGAGGCTTCAAAACTATGCAGGAGCGAGAAAATTGATCTTATTGTCGTCGATTCAATTACAGCGCTGTATAGAAGCGAACTGGAAAACGATGAAAAGCAGATAAAAATTAAGAGGGAGCTTACCTCCCAGCTCACATTCCTTCTGGGCCTTGCGAGAAAGTACAACCTCGCAGTGGTTGTAACAAACCAGATGTTCACGGATGTCAGGAGTGGAGAGATTAAACCCCTTGGGGGGCCATCTCTCGACCACCTCTCCAAAACGATTGTTGGGCTGGAAAAAGTTAACAGAGAAAGAATAGCAACACTGATAAAACACCGATCAAAAGCTGAAGGAGAGAGATGCAGTTTTATTATAACAGATAAAGGTGTAGAGCCCTGATCATCTGCCTGATTCCGTTACCAGGGGTGATGTGTGAACTTGTAGCCAGCCAAAATCATGAGCAGGAGCAGGCTGACTCCAACAGCTATCCGAATCGTTGAAATTATCCACCAGTACTTCAGGTACCTCTCCCTATTCTTTTCAGAAAAAACCCAGCGAAGGATCCTGTCCGTGAACGAATCCTCATCAGATTCAATATAGAACCTCATAAAAAATAAAAATTAAGCTTTGGCAGCCATCTTTGCCTTTATCTTCTTCAATCTGACGATGTTCTCTCTATCCATCTCCTCAAGCCTGAAGGAGATGTACCTCGCAGCGTTCTCCATTTCAGGGATGACTCTATATTCGAGAGCGTTAACTCTCCTCTTTGTTTTATCAATCTCCTCAAGCAATCTTTTAAGCGTGGTTTCAATCTCGGCAACCTCGAGTACTGCATCAACTACCTCTTCATAAGCCGAGACCACTTCGTCTATTCTTGCTGTTGTTCCGATAACACCATACTCCCTTTCATGGATTGGTTTTCTGACCTTCTCTCTCTTAACTACCGGAACAACAACCCCCATTATGTTCTTTTTCTTTATTGAGAATTGTGGTTCTTTCGAACAAGAAAGAGCCATCGATTTTATAGCTACAACACCCTCGACAGCCATTGCAAGTGCTAGCTTCTCCTCAGCCTTCTCGTATCTATCAACCAGCCTGCTTATGACCTCCTTTGCCTGCTCGAGCATATCTCTGAACTCAACTATAAGCCCATCTCTTTTCATCTTGAGCAAGGCATGGCCTCTCTTGGATAGTTTGATCCTCCTTCTGAGCTTTATTAGCTCCATTCGGGTTGGCTTTACTTCAGCCATGGCATCACCTGTTCAAAAAATGGGAAGTGAAACTGGATTACGCTGCAGACTCTGCAGATTCAGCTTCCTTCTTCTTGTAGGCTGGATGATACTTCTGGATGTACTTAGACTCGATCTTTGTTAGATCAGACTCTCTAAGCATTGCAAGCAGTTCCCATCCAAGATCGAGGGTCTCTTCGATAGATCTGTCCTCGTATCTTCCCTGCTGGACGAATCTTCTCTCGAACTCATCTGCAAACTTGAGGAACCTCCTGTCCCTCTCAGACAGGGCTTCTTCACCGACAATTGCAACGAGACCTCTCAGATCGACACCCTCAGCGTATGCTGCATACATCTGGTCATTCCACTGGACATGGTCATCTCTTGTAAGCCCTTCTCCGATACCCTCCTTCATCAGCCTGCTGAGGGATGGAAGGACATCGATTGGTGGATATATACCCTTAGCATGCAGCTCTCTGCTGAGAACGACCTGTCCCTCTGTGATATATCCAGTGAGGTCAGGAATTGGATGAGTTATATCATCACCGGGCATCGTGAGAATTGGCATCTGTGTGATCGTTCCCTTTCTGCCCTGAATTCTTCCGGCTCTCTCGTAGATTGTTGCAAGGTCTGTGTACATGTATCCTGGATAACCTCTTCTTCCGGGAACCTCTTCTCTTGCAGCAGAAATCTCTCTCAAAGCCTCACAGTAGTTGGTCATGTCTGTCAGGATAACAAGAATATGGAGATCGTACTCATAAGCCAGGAACTCTGCCGCCGTTAAAGCCATTCTCGGAGTGAGCAACCTCTCAATAGCCGGATCATCAGCGAGATTCAGGAAAACAACTGCCCTCTCCAGAGCTCCAGTTCTCTCGAAGTCCTTCATGAACTGGTAAGCTTCCTCGTTCGTGATACCCATGGCTGCAAATATGACAGCGAACTCCTCTCCACTGCCTCTAACCTTAGCCTGCCTCGCAACCTGCAGAGCTATATCGTTGTGTGGCAGACCACTACCACTGAAAATCGGAAGCTTCTGACCCCTGACAAGGGTGTTCATTCCGTCAATGGCTGAGATACCGGTCTGGATGAACTCTCTCGGATATGTTCTGGCGTATGGGTTGATAGCGGCACCAATGATCTCTCTCCTCTCCTCAGGGATGATCTTTGGTCCACCATCAATCGGATCTCCAGCTCCTGAAAGAATTCTTCCAAGCATATCCTGTGAGCAGTTAAGCCTGACGATGTCTCCGGTAAACCTCACAGCTGAAGAGGTATCAATACCTCTTGTACCCTCGAAAACCTGAACAACAACGACATCCTTCGATGTGTCAAGAACCTGACCTCTCTTGGTTGATCCATCTGCGAGGGTTATGTTAACAAGTTCACCATAACCAACAGGCTCGGTTTTCTCAACAAATATGAGCGGACCTGCAACCTGGCTAATTGTCTTGTATTCCTTCATTCATATCACCCCAGCAATGCTTTCCTAATCTTCTCAATCGCTGCCTCGAGCTTTGGCTTGTAGTCCTCTTCGAGCTTGGATCTCTCGAACTCGTCCTTGCCCTCTACTTCTTCAATCTCGCTGACCAGTCTCCCTGCTTCAAGAGCCTTGTAGAAGATGTCGTTCAGCTCCTTTATGGCCTTAAGCATGTCGTACTGCTTCTGGAAGCTGCAGTATGTATCAACCGGGTGATATGCATACTGCTGGAGATAGAACTCCCTGATGTATCTTGCTATTTCAAGCAAAACTCTCTGGCTGTCTGGTAGAGCATCACTACCAACAAGCTGAACAATCTCCTGCAGGTTAGCCTCTTCCTGCAAAACGCTCATAGCCCACTTTCTGAGCTCAACGAACTCTGGAGACACATTCTCCTTGAACCAGTCCTCGAGAACATCCAGATACAGGCTGTAGCTCTGCAACCAGTTGATAGCCGGGAAGTGTCTTCTCGCAGCAAGCTTTGCATCAAGTGCCCAGAACACCTTGACAATTCTCAGGGTGTTCTGAGTAACCGGCTCACTGAAGTCTCCACCCGGTGGAGAGACTGCTCCTACGACAGTAACACTGCCCACATTTCCACCGAGCGTCTTAACTCTTCCAGCCCTCTCATAGAACTCTGCAAGCCTTGAAGCCAGGTAAGCGGGATAACCCTCTTCACCTGGCATCTCCTCAAGTCTTCCAGAGATCTCTCTCATTGCCTCTGCCCATCTGCTTGTGGAGTCTGCCTGAACAGCCACATTGTAACCCATGTCTCTGAAGTACTCGGCTATTGTGATACCTGTATAGACTGAAGCCTCTCTTGCAGCGACTGGCATGTTAGATGTGTTGGCTATAAGAACAGTCCTCTCCATCAATGGCTTACCTGACTTTGGATCTATCAGCTCTGGGAACTCCTCAAGAACCTCTGTCATCTCATTTCCTCTCTCACCGCATCCAACATAGACGACTATCTCTGTATCACTCCACTTCGCAAGCTGGTGCTGGGTAACAGTCTTTCCTGAACCGAATGGGCCTGGGATTGCTGCGGTTCCACCCTTAGCAACTGGGAAGAATGTATCAAGAATTCTCTGCCCAGTCATCAATGGTATGAGTGGTGGAAGCTTCTCCTGATATGGCCTTGCCTCTCTGACCGGCCACTTGTGATAAAGCTTCAGCTCGGTTCCATTGTCCAGTACGGCAACAACATCATCCACCTTGAACTTGCCCTCGTATATCTCTGTAATAACACCGCCAACATTTGGAGGCACAAGAATTCTGTGCTCAACGATCTCAGTCTCCTGAACTGTACCGATTATTTCACCCGGATTTACTTTGTCACCTTTCTTTACAGTAGGTTTGAACTCCCATACAGCATCTCTGCTAAGGCCAGGAGCCTGAATACCTCTGGATATGAAGTCTCCACTTGATTCCTTGAGTGCCGGGAGTGGTCTCTGAATTCCATCATAGAACGACTTGATCAAACCCGGACCCAGTTCAACGCTCAGTGGTGCACCAGTGTTGATGACGACATCGCCGGGCTTTACACCTGAAGTATCCTCATAAACCTGAATGAGTGTCTTTGCCCCCTGGAGACCTACCACTTCACCCATTAACCCTTCTTCTCCAACTCTACACACATCGTACATTCTCGGCTTAATTCCTTCTGCAACAACAAGAGGTCCTGAAACTCGATAAACTTCACCCTTCATTCCTTCCATAAGTCAACACCTATCGCCTTTCTTATTTTCTCCTTAATCTCCTCAACACCACCCTCTCCACCAACCTTCACAAAGGTTGGCTCTATGCTTTCCTCAATCCTCAACTTAAGCTGGATTGGCAAACTCTTATAAAGATCATATTTTATAACCACAATTCCCTTTTTCTGAAGTGCCTCTTCAACAATCTTTGGCAGTTCTGTTTCATCAGTAACATCGACAATATTCCTGATCCCCGAAAGCCTGAAGCCGATATTGAAATCGGGATCACCAATAACCATCAGTTCACTCATAAAAATCACCTTGCTATAATCAACTGCTCTTTTATCGACTCATTATCAAGCCCCACAGCCTTTCCCCTTGCGATTATTCTCAGGTTGTCTATCTCTATTTTCTTCAGGAGTATGAACGCCATCACTGGTAGGATCGAGAGCGGGTAGCTGTGAGATTTCGAGAGCACCTTCTTGACCCATATCCTGTCGAGTGCTGCTTCAATCTTTGAAAGTTCACTTTCAACCTGATCTTTCATTCCTTCCCAGAACCAATATCCTTCCAAGGACTTCATGAGTTCGTCCAGCTCAAGAGCTGCAAGCTTTCTTGCCTCAGCTTCGTGTATCTGCAACCCCCTCGGGATTATTTTCGTCATTATTTCATCCGCAGTACCGCCCTCTTTCTTCATTCTGAGGATCGTTTTTATGTTCTTTATGTCCACTTCCATCTTTATGAAGTCTATGAAGTACTTCATATCCAGAGACTCTGCCTTAATTCCAGCTAGTGTATTGTAGTAG
Organism: Archaeoglobus sulfaticallidus PM70-1; assembly: GCF_000385565.1. Classification (NCBI taxonomy): domain Archaea; kingdom Methanobacteriati; phylum Methanobacteriota; class Archaeoglobi; order Archaeoglobales; family Archaeoglobaceae; genus Archaeoglobus; species Archaeoglobus sulfaticallidus. The sequence goes on from NC_021169.1 coordinate 1,990,825, forward strand.
ATCTTGTACAGGTCATCCTCAAATTCGCTCATTGGGCAAACTCTCACGAGCTTTTCTAAAGCTGGATAGAACTGTGTCCCCTCGAAAACCTTTGCAATTTCTTCAATGCTCTCTTTCATCATCAAAGATTTGAAGAACTCCATGTCGTATTCTCCAGCTGGAATAATCGTTGCCTCAACCTCCTCTACCGGAAAGTTGAACATCTTGCCTCTGATGATATTTATTATATTGTAGATATCGTATCTCCGGAGATACGCTGAGATCAGATCTCTCGGCACTCCTTTAGAGACCCTTATAAGCTTGTTATATGTCCTGGAAAGGTTTAAAGAAAAAGCGTAGTCTATTAGCGTTAGGCCATGGTACTTAAAGCCAAGCTCATCAATTTCCTTCTTGTACTCAGACTCCTCAAGGTACCTGATTATCTCATCGAGATCCATGTTCACCAGCTTGTTGTACTCATCTCCCGGTATGAGCTTCCTGCTCATCACCCTTACTCTGGAGACTATGTAGGCCCACTCAGATGGCTTTGTTCCTATGAGCATCTTGAAAATTCCCGGCATGGTGATCCCTTCTTTACTTGAACAATATTTCCGACACTTCCTTCATCTTGCTCTCAAAGAGTGTGCTCAGCATCTCGTCGAAAGTCAGGTTTATCCTGAACTGTCCGTCAGCACTCTCCAGCACAACTCCACCTATGCACTCAATGTTCCCTGCATACTCCATTTTTGAAATGCTCTTGACGATCTCTTCATCCTCCTTGTTAGAGTAAACCCTGTACCCCTCTTTCTCATTTGCCTTCAGAAGCTTTTCCATGAGCTTCTTTTTCTCTTCCTTATCCATGGACTTCACTTTCTCCACGAGTTTCTCGTAAACTGCTTCCAGCACTTCCTTCCTTCTGTTCAGTTCTTCCCTTTTCATCTCAAGATTTATGCTTGAAATCTCCTGCTTCCTCAGTCTCTCAACCTCATTTTCTGCTGTATCCCTTGCTTTCTTCAATATTTCTTTTGCTTTCTCTTCGGCTTCAACCACTATCTTCTCAACCTCTTTCTCAGCCTCACTCTTTATCTCTGAAACTCTCTGCTGCCCCTTTTTGACTATCTCTTCAATTACTGGTTCCAGCGGCATTGTGTTCACCTGAAAAATGAAAAGATGTTCACATGAACATCAGCAGGAACGAGATGACTAGTCCGAAGATAACGATTGTCTCTGGGATAACTGTCATCAACAGACCCCTACCGAAGAAGTCGGGGTCTTCTGCCATTGCCCCCACAGCCGCTGCACCAATTCCCTGTTCACCAAGACCAGCACCAATTCCAGCCAATCCTACAGCCAAACCAGCTCCTATTGCCACAAAACCCTCTACCGGCATTTTTCTCACTCCTCCTTCGTAAATTTCCTAATTTTTCCAAACGGATTGTATTTTATTCCACCACCCTCGAAGAATTTAACAAAATGCTCCACATAGTGGAGTCGCAAACTCTGCAGCCCGGGATCAAGGACTCCGAGCAGCAGATTGATGAAGTGTCCCAGCAAGAAGACTATAATACCCGCAATAATGCCGACTATTCCTGCTGGGAACAACATCTCGAGGACCATGTAGTTGAAAGCTATAGCAAAACCAACACTCGCCAGACCTACCGCAAGCAATCGAGCGTAGCTTATCGTGTTGCTGAGCAGTGTCAGGTACTCGATCAGGAACATCGCACCCTCGCCCATTATTGTAAGCGCTGCCCAGATTATTATAAGCGGCGCTGCGATGTAGTACGCGAAATTCGGTGCAAATGCAAAGGCACCGCTCATCTGGTTTATTATGAATCCCATGATTATGAATGCAATCGATATCAGTGCGAGAAGCCAGTTGAGCTTTTCATACACTGCATGCTTCCATCCGTGCTCCTTTGCAACATTCAGGATACCGAAAATGTAACCGATAGCCATGTGGATAACACCGATGGCGATCGTCAGCACGAGTATAGCTGGAGCCAACTCGAGCCTGTTTACATGCGGGAAGTGCACGAAGGCTTCGTTGTGCGTTATTTCTGCAAGGAAGCTCTCATGTCCGAAGAGCTCAAAGCCGAAGAGCTCACCGTATATGAACCCGAATACGATCGTTGAAACGGATGAATAGATCAGAATATTAAACAGGTCCTGCCATCCAGGTGTCCTGAACTTCTTTTTCAGCCAGAGACAGAGTGCAAGAATACAAATACCATAACCGATGTCACCAAGCATAAAACCAAACATCAACGGGAACACGATTGCCATCAATGTCGTTGGATCCACTTCATGATACTTCGGCGTTGTATATGTCATGGTCAGCAACTCGAAGGGCTTTGCAAATCTCGGATTCTTCAGGGCCGTTGGTGGTTTCAGCTCATCGTCAAGCTTCTCAACCACAACCTTGCCATTAGTTGCAGAGGTTACCTCGTTTTTGACGAGATCAAACTTCTCTTTCGGCACATAACCCGCAAGTACGAAAGCGTACTTGGATACAGCCGCTCTGAGAGGTAACTCGCTCTTCTCAAGCTCTATTGTAAGATGTTCCTCCATTGCAAGCATCAGATCGAGGTTTTCTTTCTCCAAGCTCTCCATCTCAGTCCTCAGAGACTTTATCTTGCTCTTCAACTCTGAGGTCTCTCTCTCGATCTCTGAAAGCCTCTCATCGTAGCTCCCCTCGAAGTCCGGGACAGGGATCTCCCTGTATCCGAACTCCTGAATTACCTTAAAGACATCCTGAGCATGCTCATTCTTTACGAATATTGCCCCAACGAATTCCTTCTCGTATTCGCTGAATATAATCTCGAACTCTTTTGTTACTTCCATTATCTTTTCCATCGGGTTTGCTGTGAAGTAGCCAACGAAGACCTTGAGGTTCTTATAGCCTTTAAGTAAATTCACAGGAATGTTTAAGGCTTTGAGTGGAGCGAGAACTTTCTTCTCATCCTCAAGCTTCCTTATCTGCTCCTCAGCCTTCCTGATCTCCTCAAGCCTTGCTGTTATCTCAGATTCAAGTTCGGAAACTTTTTTCTCAAGAACTGAGTCGAGTTCAGATATGCTGTAAACCCTCTTCGGCTCGTAGGCTGGATCCACTTTAATATATGAGAGCATTGACCTCAGGGTGACCAGGAACTTCGATGCTTTGGATGCCCTCGAGAGAGGCTCACCGATCCTGAAATACTCCCCCTCTTCAGCAAAGTCCTCAATGTGCAGAAGATTCAGCTTGTGCAGAACTTCAGCCGTTTTTTCAAAGTGATCCTTTGAGCCTACTATGGAGATTTTAACCATCTCCACAGGCTTGAACATTTAGATCGACCCCACAAATTCCTGATACAAGAAATCTACAGCTTCATCAATTCTAGATTTACCCTTAGAAACTACATCATTTATCTCCTTCAGTCTCTTCTCCCTGATGCTCTCTTTCTCTTTCTCTATTTCCACCTTGGCTTTCTCGATGATCTCATTTTTGATTTTTTCAGCTTCTTTCTCAGCATTAGAAATGATCTCCCTCGCCTTCTCTTTAGCCTCAAGAATGACCTTTCTCTTCTCCTCCTCGGCGGATTTGATATCCTCTTCCACTTTCTGCTCTACCTCTTTAATTTTTGAGAGTATCTCTGTTTTTTCCATGCCCACACACCCCACAATTAGATTAATGAGACCCCCCAAACTGAAGTAACTATCGAGGTCTGTTAAGTGGTTTTAAAGGAAGTATTTAAACTTTATTCTTTTTTTTGTCCAAATATTTTTCCAAAGTTTTTCTTAATTTAAAATAATTAAATTAAAAACTCCAAAAAATGAATGTTAACCAAAGAACCAGTAGGAGCGCTCTCAACCCCTTCACTCAATACAAAATAGCTGTTTGAGGCTACAAAATCCTTTAAAAAAGATTTACCCTTAACAATATTAACTTCAGAACCATTATAATGAGAGAGAAACAATTGAGTGTATTCCTTATTTTTTCGTATATCTGTGGTGGTAAACCCTCTGAAGGGCTTATCCTCCAGACCGAATATCCAGCATACAAATTTTCTCACATAAAACAATAAGCCAGAAAGGCATGCCGACTGCATCCCTGCAAGGCAGAAGATAGGGGTTTGAATCATCCCAAATATGGTTGTTCTTCCCGGCTTTATTTTCGATTTTGAGAAGATGATCTCCCCTTTCCTTTCAACTACTTTCCTAACAATATCCCTCCTTCCGATGGATGTGCCTCCAGATGTAACAATCAGATCATGATCTAGAGACTCAATTTCCTCAGAAATTAGATTAAAATCATCTTTCAGAGGTTCAAACCTTTCCACCTCGCATCCCCAGCCAGATAGAAGCTCTGAGATCATCAGACCGTTCGTTTCAATTATGATCTTGTTAAGCTCATCTCCTGTTGGGATTACTGCCACTCTTGGCTTTCTGTAAACCACCACCTCTTCAACACCGCAGTTTTTCATTGCTATGACATGGTTCAGCGTAATTTTAGTCCCTTTTTTCAAAATAACCTCTTCCTTCCGATATTCCTCACCTTTCTTAGCAGGTTGAAAAACGCTGTGGGCAATCAGCCCGTCTGATGTTATCTCAGCATCCTCTACTTTAACAACAACCTCATCCTCAACAATATCTCCAGTATTAACCCATCTATAGTTTTTGATCCCGGACTCAATTTTTCCAAGCTCATAGTTTTTAAGAGCATACCCGTCAAATAGTGATATATCGTGTGGTGGATAATCTGCTATCGCCCTGATGTCTTCATAAACCACCCTGCCAACGCTATCCTCTACCGGCACCTTCTCCTTCCCAATATCAGGCACAAATCTTTTTATTGAACTCAGAGCTTCGTTATAGGACAGCACTCAACCACCGCTAACTGGTGGGAAAATAGCCACAACATCTTCCTCTTTAAGTTCCGTATCAATCCCATTCAGAGATCTGATATGTCTTCCATTGACCATTATGTGTACATAATCCCTTAACCTGTCACCTTCATAGATGAGTGGTTTGAGCTTCTCGAATTTTGTTGTCAGGGTTTGGAGCAGCTCTTTGATAGTTTTAGCCTCAACTTCAACCTCTTTTGTGTTTGCAGCCTCTCTGAAATTGGCGAAGAGCTTAACCTTTACCATACTGGTATCTTAATTTTTCCAAAGATAAATTTATTTCTTATTTTTCAGCCGTTTTTAATCCCCTCTCAACATAAGCCTTAACATTCGGAGACATCCAGTAAATCCGTTTCCACCCACCTTCATCAGCCAAGAATTTCGGACTTTTTAAATAAGAGAAGCTCGCACCCACAAACCCCTCAACCTGCTGCCCGGATATCAGTTTCTCCATCTCACTGAATTTCAAACCAATGGGAGTTTTTTCTCTGTAATCTCTATCCACGATGCCAAAAGCATCTCTAGAGGGATCGTAAAATATTATGATTTGAGGATACAGTCCTGACAGCGGTGGATTCTTCAGAACAGCATGCAAAGATACTCTCTTAACTCTTCCTTCCGTAATTTCTTCCATGATCTTATTTATTCCAGCATATTCTGAGTTTATCTTCTTTCCCTTTTTTACAGGCTGGTAGTATCCAACGATTCCAAGCTCGTTTGCTGTTTTAGCCTCGATCCATGTCGTGCCACACGGAGAGGGTCGTTCTGGAGAAATCACACAGGCATTATATGGCAGGTAATGCTGGCATGATTTGCATATGTAGAACTCCTCAACATCCTCTTCCCTACTGAAAACCTCTCTCTTTCTGTGAATCTCTCTTGCAACATTTAGCATCCTTACGAACTCATCCCTATCGAGAATCAGTATAACTTCAACACGATCAACTATTTTCTTAAAAGAAAAATATATAATTTGTGCTATGCACTCAAATGTTCCAGTATTTAATTTCTCAACCCTAAGCACAACATTTTCCTTGCGGTTCAGGTATTCTACACCCTTCAGCCTGTTCACTACCTCCCCTATCAGCGCCTCAAGTGCTGAAGCTGATTCCTCACTGCAGTCAGCCTTCACAACTATGCCGATGTTCTCTATACTCCCAGAGAGCAAAAGTTCTATGCCATCCCTCTTTGGATTTGTCGTAACGAGTTCGAATCCCCTTATCTCCACTCCCTTAACCCTTTCTCCTTGATAGGCTAAGCTGTGCTCACAATTCTCTATCTCATCTACATCCATTTCATTTGGATCGATGAACCTGCTGATCATCATTTGCCTGATTCGTTGGATTCGTTGGATTCGTTGACAGCTTCAACGAATTCAAGAACCTTATCAACTATACCATCAAAGGCCTTAGAACTTGCTGATTCTGGATACTTGACAACAAATGGCTCTCCATAATCACCGCTCTCAGCCACGGCAGGGTCTATCGGGATATATCCGAGAAATCTCAGATCCATTTCCTTGCAAACTCTTTCAACATTGCCCTTGCCGAAAACATTGAACTCCTTACCACAATTTGGACAAGCAAACCCGCTCATATTCTCTATTAACCCAATCACAGGAATGTTCAGCTTTTTAGCAAAGTTTATTGATTTTCTAACGCTGAGTAAAGCTACATCCTGAGGTGTGGACACTATCACCGCTCCATCAATGCTGGCGATGAGATGCGCTATGTTCAATGCCTCATCTCCCGTCCCAGGAGGAAGATCTATTATCAGGTAATCCAGATCTCCCCAGTCCACCTTCTCGAGGAACTGCTTTGTGATGGAAAACTTCATTGGCCCTCTCCATATCACCGGCGTGTCACTTTCCGGAAGCAGGAAGGCAATGGATACCACCTTCAGGCTTGGTGGGATTATCACAGGTTCTATGGTCTCATCAAAAACCGGGAATCTTGCCCCCTCCACACCGAGCATTTTTGGAACGCTTGGGCCATGGATGTCACAGTCCAGCAGTCCAACTTTATAGCCCTTCTGAGATAGCTTGGCTGCCAGATTGACTGCAACCGTGCTCTTTCCAACACCACCTTTTCCACTCATCACCACAATCTTATGCTTGATTCCCTTAAGCTCGAGTTTTTCAGCCATCATATCCCCTCCCACATGTTGGACACAGAACTATCAGTTCAGAAATATCGTGCTCACATCCTCTGCATTTGGGCAGCCTTATTTTCTCAAACACATACTCTCCTTCCTCAATCTCTATAGCCTTTCCTTCAACCAGGGCGGTTACAAGCTTTCTTCTCGCTCTCTTGAGGTCCCTCCAGAAAGCTTTTCTCGAAACACCCATAACAATTGATGCCTCCTCATGCGTCATCCCGAGCAGGTCAACTAATCTCAGTGCTTCAATCTCCTCATGGGTCAGCAAAATTTTATCTCCAAGCTCAGGACGACTATCCTCAAATTTCGGGATGAAGCCTTTAACTTTCGTCTTGTAGCATATCCTTCTCGCCGACTTTCTCCTACCCACAAATGCACGATAGGGAAAAAATATATAAGCTTTTCTACATTTTTTAGGCTTACCTCATTTTTTGTTGACTCTTGTTGACTCGCCAGTTATTTGACTCTGCTTCCAAAAACCCACGTCCAATACCACAATAAAAGAAGTAGCTACAATCATGAGCATAAAGAAGAAAGATGTTCGACTTCCTATGAAATTGCTTTGATGTTAGGGAGGTTATTTTCACCGGCACAGCAAAGCTAAGGAACTGGACTACCAACAATAAACAACAGAACTATGGCCAAAAAACGATAAGAGGTATGGTTAATATTAAGGCAATAGAAGTCTAATGAACGAGTAAGCCTGGTAAAGCCCAAACAGCATAGTGGGAATCAAAGCCGACACAAAAGCCCTTTTAGTCGTCAGGTTGCGTGCATGTTTTATGGCAAAAGTCCACAACGTTAGAGACCATACAGTTATTGCCAGATTTATTATTAGGTTGGAGTAAACTAAATCCCGCGGGAGAATGGACAGCAAAACAGACTTCACGATCTCGGGATTCTGCTGCAACTGTTCTATGCTAATCTTTGGAACTTTTGCATTCAGCACATAGTAGGCTGACATTGGGATAGTTACAAGAGATCCAACAAGCGAAGGTAGAAACCCGTAGCCTGTAAACTCAAAGGTTCTCCTAAATGAGCCTTTGCCGTTAAACAACAACGATGATAATCCATGCATCATCACTGTCAATATTAGCCAGACGGCGAATATGCCTATGAATGAGCCTATTATGCCGATGTAAGCACCCACTACGAAAAATCCAGCCAAGTCAGACGGGATGACTTGACTGAGTTTTGCTGCCAGCAGGTACTGATACGCTGAAATTATCGCTGCTATGGCTACAACGATTGTCATCGGTTTTTGTATTCTGACATCCTCTCTGCTGAGTTCTTGAAAAAACTCGTTGGGGTTGGTTATTAGCTTCATATTAGATGAAAACATTAATTGATATTTAAACATTTAGGTTAATTAAATGAAAAATAAAAGTTTATAAATTTTTTATCTTTGGGAAAATTGCCATAACTCGGAAGATATATCAAATAATCCAGAGTTACAGATTTAAATTTTAAATTTTCTAAGTTTTGAGTAAATTTTTACGATATGGGAAATGTACAAAAATATGAGAAAGAAAATTTTATATACCATAAAATTAAAAGATGATGAATGGCATAGGAGGTGTGGGAAGTGTACGGGTATACCTCAAGGTGGGATGAAGAAACAGTAATAAAATGGCTGGCAGTGGGGATGGTGTTAGCAATGATAGGGATGGCAGTGATACCAGCTGTAACAGTAGAACCTTCTAAAATAGGCGGAGGGCTTTTGCTAGCTTGGAACGCTGGAAATGACTTGCTGGATGATGGGCAATATTCATGGCAGACTTACGTCAATATGGCGCTACTGGCAGGAGGTGTGGTTGCTTTTGCACTCGCTCCCCCGGCAGGTATAGCGTACTGGATAACGGCAGGAACATTATAAGCTTTTTGACTTGATATGTACACAAATAAGCTAAGAACTTTAAGAAACATCCTAGGAATATGTCTTGTGATTCTAACTATATTTTCTATTATAAATTTTTTATTTGAGATTTCTGGAGAATCCTTGATTCCGATACAATCAGCTCAGGTACTGCCCTTTCTTAGTGCTTTGTTGATAATATTTATTTTAATTAACAAATATGTTGAAGATGAATACTAGTGTCATTATACTAATTTTGTTGTCTGCATTGCTTTACATTTTTGGGATAATTTTAGGTTACGGCTTGCTTAATGATCTCACAGACCACTCTTTGGCTATTAAAGTTAAATACAACAATAATTCACTTTTACAATTTTCTTATCAGAGTATCATAGCGACAAATTTAAATTTGATATTAATTTTGCTGTTAGGATTTGGTGTCGTGACTTCCATAAACCTCGTCTTCAATGGAGCAAATTTGGCCTTTCTGTACATTGAGAGTCTCAGAAGGGGGATGGATCTTTGGAATTTTCTGATTCTAACGCTCCCTCACGGCATCTTCGAAATTCCCGCCATAATCATAGCGGGAGCTGCAGGATTCAAAATCCCCTACGAGATCATAAGATATTTAGTAGGTAAAAAAGAAACAATTCTAACAAAAGAAGACGTCAAAGAATATCTAACCTTAGCCTTAATCTCGATCATCCTGATCGTGATAGCAGCATGGATTGAGGCTAATATAACATTAAAGATGGCCAAATCGATGTTAGGGAGGTGGTAGTTAATTAAACAGATGAAAGTGTGTAAGCGTGAGGTGGATGAAGAAACAGTAATAAAGTGGTTGGCAGTGGGAATGGTATTGGCGATGGTGGGGATGGTTGTAACGCCGATGATTGGAATTAATGCGGTTGAAATTGGGTATAGTATTGGAAAAAGATACGGGTGGGACACTCAGGAATCAATGCTTTGGGGAACGGCTGTTGGAGCTACGATTGGTGCTGTGATTGGAGGATTGGCAGGTGGAGTGGCAGGTGCAGGTATTGGTCTTACTTTAGGTGGAATGTGGGGTGCAGCTTAACTTTTAAAAAATTATATCTTTTTTACTATACTGGTGATATGAATGAAAAAACCAGTCAATCTTGCCGTATTGGCAATTTTATTATTTGCTTTTGGTCTTCTTATATGGTTAATTACGATGGAAGAAGATATGTACGAGGCAATATTATGGAGAGATTCTTTTTGGTGTCTATCTGCTGCATTATCGGGGTACGCATATGCCATCTCTAAAAAGGAGAATAAAACTCATTAATTTATCTTTTATAATATATTCTAAGATTTATAATTATAATGCTAAATATTATAGATTACCCCGTCCATATCAACCTTGGCAAAAACATAATGACTGACCAACTAGTTAGATCAGACTTTCATTATATTCTGATAAATAACATTAAAGTTATAAAGTTATTTTTATTCTAATTTTGGGGTCAGTAACTATGGGATCATCAACCATGATCAACTTATCATTTAACGGAATTCTATTAGGTGCTTTGTTAAAAAAATCAATTACAAATAGTATTAGTTTGCAAAATTTTTTGCTCCTAGTCATACCTCACGGTATATTCGAAATCCCAGCTATCATCATAGCTGGGGCAGCAGGTTTTAAGATTCCCTACGAAATTGTAAGATATTTAGTAGGTAAAAAAGAAACAATTCTAACAAAAGAAGACACAAAAGAATACCTAACCCTCGCAGTAATTTAGATAATCTTAATCGTAATAGCAGCGTGGACTGAAGCGAATGTAACACTGAAGATTGCTCAAGCGATGCTGAAAATGAAGGATATTTGAAGATTTTGAGGTGGTTTAAAAAGAATAAAAGTATAAAAGTATATGGTAAAGGAGTGTTCAGACCGCTTGAAAAAAAATTTAAAATCGTAGACTTGTTTCACTCTCTCCTCTTTTCCTTGGCATCGGATAGAACTCAACATTCGGATATCTCTGCATCATCGGTTGTGGATACAGCTCCATCAGCATGTAAACCTCTTCCGGCACATCCGTTCTGACATTAAGACCAAGTTCCTTCGCAACCTCAACAGTTATTGGATAATCGTGTGTCCATTTCCCTTCCGTGAGTATCTTTGCAACTTCCTTTGCTTTCTCATCACCCATCTTGTCTCTCAGCAACTCATAAACGAAACTCCGAACCTGATTGATTGCTTTCTCAGCCAGATCTGCAAGAATAAGCGTTTTATCCTCAACATCCTTTGGATCCTTTTTTGAAACTGCTTTGACTATGGATGGAGCGGGATAGTTCATCAATTGCGGATCTACCGGGCCCAAAACTGCGTGAGGATCCATTATTATCTCATCCGCTGCCAGAGCTATGAGCGTCCCACCACTCATAGCATAGTGCGGGACTATAACACTCGTCTTGGCGGGATGACTCTTGAGGGCCTTAGCGATCTGAGATGCTGCAAGCACAAGCCCACCAGGGGTATGGATGACGAGGTCGATCGGTTGATCCTTTGGTGTTGTCCTTATCGCCCTCAGAACCTGCTCGGAGTCTTCAACATTTATGAACCTGTAGAACGGTATTCCAAAGAGTCCTATGCTCTCCTGCCTGTGTATCATCGTAATGACATTGGATTTCCTTTTTGCACTCATTTTTTCCATCAGAGCTTTTCTCGTGTTCACCAATTGTCTATGTTTTATCTGTGGTCCTAGGATCAGATAGAACAGAAACAGAAACCATATCAGGTTGAAAAAAGATCCAGTAGGGTCGTAAACCATGTTTAGGTTAGTGTATGAACTAATTTAAATAGTTTTTTATGGATGGTTATCCATGCCCTGCACCAGAACCTCTGCACAAAGCCACTAATATGTAGCATCCTTTCCAATTCAGCCACCACAATTCAGCCATATTTCCTCAAAAATTCCCTGACCTTTTCCGACTCCAGCCAGCCCTTGTCAAGTCTTTTGATGATGTCTTCTATCCTCTCAGCCTGCTGGATTATCAACTCAGATAGTTTTCTGTCCTTTATTTCAAGTTCTGCTAACAAGATTATAGCTGCTAACGGGTTCCTTATGTGATCAACCAGTATTGCAAATTGTTCTATGTTCTGTTCTATTTGCCGATATGCCTTTCTTTTCATTTCATCCAATTCAATTGCCTTTATCGCAAAAGCCAAGTCTTCAGCCATTGTTCCGAGCAACTCCAGTTCATCATCACTTATCTCCCTACTGGTTGTTAAATAAAGTGTGATTACGCCCTTAACCTCACCATCAACAACCATCGGTATCGATATTACGCTTTTGATCCCAGTTAGTCCACATCCAACACATATCCCTCCATCCCTGATGGTAATTGATTTACTTTCAATAGCTTTCTTTATTATTTCGCACTCTCTGTGTTTTCTCAACAGGTTATCCAGTATCTCATCACCACCCACAGAAACTGCCACCGGTATGATCGCTCCATCCTTTACCAGACAGAGCGTTGCAATGGAGTAATCCTCCAGTGAAGCCAGCTCTTCACTTGCCCTCTCAAGCAGTTTCTGTTTGTCTTTCTCGTGGACAATGAGTTTATTGATGTTGTATATTGCATTGAGCAATCTATTCAGCCTCACCAGATCAGTAATTTCTTTCGCCAAAATCAGGCAATATTTTCCATCTGGAAGATCAACTGGAACTAAACTAACCGAGAAATATCTACCATCCCTCACATCTTCTGTTGTTACTAGCCTATCCTCATCTAACACCTTGGTTAACAGCTCCATCCTCCTTTCTGCAACTTCCTTAGGAAAGAGTTCAAAAAGACTTTTACCCACCGGGTCTTTACCAATACTTTTAATTGTTGCTGGGTTTGCTTCAACGAACACACCATCTTTGTCCAATATTGCAATACTATACGGCGAGTTTTCAAAAATCTTCCTGAATTTCTCCTCAGATTCCCTAATCTTTCTCTCCATTTCAATTCTCTCTGTCAGATCAACACCAATAGATGCTGCTCCGACTGTCTTGCCTTCAGCATCCTTTATAGCAAAATTGTACCACTCAACCATCAATTTCCTGCCATTTTTTGCGATATTTTCGTTCACATTTATCTTCGATTCTCCTGTTTTCATGACTTCTTCGATGACTTCTCTGACCCTTTCCCTCTCACTTTCAGATATCATCAACTCAATCAAGTCCCTTCCCATCACTTCCTCAGCCTTCCATTCAAACATTTTTTCTGCTGTTTTATTCCACAGATTAACCCTAAAATTCAAATCCCAGCCAATAATTGCTGCCGGTGCAACATCTATCATCCTCTGCAACAGCTCAGCAGTTTCTCTGTATTTAGCCTCACTCTCCCTGAGTTTCATTTCAAGTTCAATTCTTTCCGTTACATCTCTTGCAATTATCACGCCCCCAACAAAGCTGTCATTGATAAACATTGGTGAACCTTTTGACTCAAGCCATATCCATTTTCCATCCTTCCTCCTGTACCTGTGAACTATCTTACCCGGTCTTTTTGTTTCCACAGCCCTGAAAAATTCGGCTCTAACAGCATCGAGATCATCGGGATGAACTTGCTCAAAAACCGGCTTCCCTACCAGATCCTCCGGCTTGTAACCCAGCACACTTTCAACAGACGGACTTACATATGTTCTTATTCCATTCTCATCAACAGTCACTATGATATCCCTCGAGTTTTCAACAATCAGGCGATATTTCTCCTCATTTTTTCTCAGCTCCTCTTCCAGCTTCTTTCTTTGCGTTATATCCCTTTTAATCCCGACATAACAAATAACATCGCCCTTATCATCTTTCAACGCGAAAGCTGAGAGTTCAACATAGATGGGGGATCCATCCTTTCTGTAGCATTTTATTTCACCACGATACCACCCTTTTTTAGAAATCTCCTCATAGATTTTTGAGAACTGTTCCTCACCCATGTGGATTGCCGGAGTTTTCCCTTTCAGCTCATCATCAGAATACCCCAACAGTTCTCTATGTGCCTGATTCTGCTCTACATAGTTACCATCAGCATCGATGATTGCAATACCATCATTTGAATTGGTAAAGATCTCCCTGTAAAGCTTTAGCCTATCCTCAAGCTCCTTCCTCTTCGTTATGTCTCTCTCAACACAGAATATTGCCTTTTTACTCTCATAATCGATCAATCTTGCATGAACTTCAGCATAGTAACAGGTACCATCTTTCCTCTCTCTTTTTAATTCGACTACAGCATATCCATCCTCCATAACCTGTTTGAGTCTCTCATCAACTTTTTTGGGATCGTAATCTGAAAGCAATTGCCTAACATTCATTTCTAACAACTCCTCCTCACTGTATCCCGTTGTTTTCTCTGCAGCACTGTTTACCTCAAGAATATTCCCGTTTAAATCCAAGATATACACAGGATCAGGAATTACCTCAAAAATCTCTTTGAATTTTCCACCGAGTTCCATAGGTGGCATCATGATAATAACAATTTTGTCCTTTATAATTTTTGGGTAAACACGGGTGAACTACCCCACGCTTACGTGGCTGTCCGACAATTACTAAGAATAATAATTCATCCCGTTTATTTTTAAATTGCAGGCCTGAGTTCCTTCCTTTTTCACGCAAATTTGAATTGTCAGACAGCCCACTAAAGCATGTTAAATTTTTAAAACTTTAAAAAAACACATCAAGGTTTGATATAAGCATAACCTTCTCTCTGAAGCTCTACGAGCTTTGTTATTCCGGCTGGCACAACCTCACATAACTCGAAAATATCTTCCTTGCTGATGTTGTGAACATTTAAAGCATTGTTGCATACATAAAATTTCACACCCTGTTTATGTAATTCTTCAAGCTTCTCCCTGAACTTCATTGCCGATGCTTTAACAAAAAGCTTTACAGCAAACCCGTTAGCAAGGAGTGCAATATCTACAGTCTCAGCCCCAACATCATTGAGGAAGTTTGTTATGTTTGCCAAGGAAAGCTCAAATGTCGGTGTGTCATCAAAATCCAAATGAAATACTACCTTTAGCTTGCTCATGTTAATCATATCTTTTCTGCCGTATTTAAATATTCTTATAAGTGACTGCGAATAATTTATGCAGTTTAGGTTTTAGTTAATTTTTTATGAAAGTTTGTGGTTCTAAAGGATCCAGAAAAGACAGAATTCGAAGAGAGAAATATAAGGAAACCAATCTCTAATGAAGTTACTGTTAAAGGTACTGTATGCTGAGCGGGAACAGATATGATATCTATGAGGTTGTTGTAGCCGAGCTTATGCTTCTATGTGGGTAAATGTGAATACTGCCTTTCAGAGAGATTGCGTGAAAAGCTCGAAGTTTTAGGAATTACTACTGACATTGGGCTTGCTGAAGAAATCGTTCTGCCAGAACATGCACTGCACCAGAATACCTGAAGAAGTTAATGTTAGAGAAGCTGTTTTAGATGTTCTAGCCGCTCATAGAAACCAACTGTTGAGCTTTTATTTGATTTTTGTCGTTTGGAGTTTTTGGAGAAAACAGATCAATAGTTTTACAATTATAGCCATTTAACCAAAAGAGACTTATTTCCGACGCATAATGAGTGTTATGGACAATCTTGTGGATTCCCACACCCATGCATACATGCTTCCAAAGAAAGACCTGGAGCTCATGGGTTTAGCAAAGATAGTAGATGTGGTTCTATGCAGCTTTGTCCCGTTGGCAAAACACATTGAAACGCTAATAGACCACTTTGAGGAGCTCTATTCAATTCACTGTAAGAGGCTTGAAGAGTTTGGAATAAATGCACACATTTTCGTGGGAATACACCCGAGATGCACCCCTCCCGAATGGAAAAAACTACTTCCAGTAATAGAGAATTACATAGAATCAAGTAAAGCCGTGGGTATAGGAGAGGTAGGTTTGGACAGTATGAGTAAAACAGAAGAGGAGGTTTTATCAGAGCAACTTAAGATAGCCAGAGAATACGATGTTCCAGTAATAGTTCATATTCCCATGGTGGAGAGAATAAAAGCTGTTGAAAAAGTAATTTCAATTGCAAAAAGCATTGAAATGGACTTTGGAAAGCTTGTAATTGACCACACCAGTAGCGATACAATAGACTATGTAAATGACAGTAATGCTGTGCCTGGCCTGTCGGTTAAGCCGCCATTGCTAGATCCGGCAAAAATCGTCGAGAACATTGACAAGTATTGTGGTGGTGTTTTGAACAGTGATTGCGCAACTCTAACAGATACAGATCCGCTGGCAGTGCCAAAAACTGTTAAGTACCTCGAAATAAAAGGAATAGAAAAATCAATTATTGAAAAACTTGCATCTCTCAACACCCGCAAGGTATTTAGAATAAAATAGCTATAAAACAGATAATTATGACTGTTGAGGAAGAAATAATAAATCTAAGTGAGCTACAAAAGAAGGTCATTTTACATTTTCTAACATTTGGACCAGATACTCCTAAACTGATGAGCAGAAGACTTTTAGGAGTGAAAACACATGTGGATTTGCAAATCCTAGAAAAGGATTGCTTAAAACTCTGTGAGAAAGGGCTTATTAAAAAGATTGCTGGAAAGAAAGTACCAAAACGAGTTCCCACATCTAGTATAAAGCCCCATATTAAAATACGAGCAAAGTCAAAAGAAATTAGAAGGCACGGGCAGTATTTTGAACTAACGCACAGAGGGAAGCAAGTTGGAAAGATTATCAAAAAAGAATACTCGCAGTAATGAATTTAGCAGCCATTTACATACGCGCGTATGCCTTCTAGTGTCATGGATTTGTGTTGTGGAAAGCGAGCACATTATAGCTGGTGAATAATGCTTAAACATCTCAGTAGATTTGCTCTTCAGTAACTTGTACTCTAAGTTGCTGCCTTCATTGTCAGAACTGTTGGAGCTATTCAAGCTACAAAGTTAAAAGTAAGAAATCTAATGTTGAGGTATTAACATTATTTTGATGAGATTGTGGGTACTTTGTGAACTACTGATTAGCACGCATCCAGAGATCGATTCAAGTTAATTTAACTATTAATAATTAAATTTTGTTAAAAAACACGACAATTTTGAAAAGCTTTAAATAAGTTCAGCTTTTTATCCGAATAGATAATAAAAAAAGGTGATTTGATGAAACTTTATGAATATCAGGCTAAGGAGTTTTTTTCGAAGCATGGTATAAAAATACCAAAATCAAAGCTTGCCACAGATGTCAATGAGGTTGAGGAAATCGCCAAGGAGCTTGGAAAGGTTGTTTTGAAATCGCAG
Organism: Archaeoglobus sulfaticallidus PM70-1; assembly: GCF_000385565.1. NCBI lineage: Archaea > Methanobacteriati > Methanobacteriota > Archaeoglobi > Archaeoglobales > Archaeoglobaceae > Archaeoglobus > Archaeoglobus sulfaticallidus. Next base: position 2,007,946 of record NC_021169.1, read on the forward strand.
GTTCTTGTTGGCGGGAGGGGGAAGGCCGGAGGAATCCTTAAAGCACAGGATGTGAGTGAGGCTGTTGAGAAGGCAAAAGAGCTTTTTGGAAAGGACATCAAGGGTTTCAGGGTTGAAAAGATACTAGTTGAAGAGATGCTCGATATCGAGAGGGAAATGTATGTCGGGATAACCCTAGACAGAGCCAATAAAGGCATCGTTATCATCCTGAGTTCCGTAGGTGGAATGGACATCGAGGAGATAGCGATAAAACATCCAGACAAGATCAGCAAGAAGGTGGTAAGCCCAGTATGGGGGCTGAGGGACTACCAGATAAGAGAACTGCTTTACGAGTCCGGAATGCCAAAAGAGTACTTCAAAGAAGTCTCATCGATAATCAAAAAGCTATACGAGATATTTGTAAAGTACGAGGCTGAACTCACGGAAATCAATCCGCTTGTCGTGACCAGATCGGGAGAGATTCTCGCTGCGGATGGGAGGCTGAACATAGACGATAACGCACTCTACAGACAGAAGGAGATGGCTGAGAGGAGAGAGCTTGCGGGCTCAAAGCTTGAAATCGAGGCTGAAGAGAAGGGAATCAACTATGTAAAGCTGGATGGGAATATAGGTGTTATAGCAAATGGCGCAGGAATGTCGATGTCAACAATGGATCTGATATACCTTGAAGGCGGTAAGCCAGCAAACTTTCTGGATATAGGAGGGGGGGCTTCCGCAGAGCTTGTTGAGACTTCAATAAACCTCATCACCAGCGATCCGAGTGTCAGGGTCGTATTCATCAACATTTTCGGTGGGATAACGAGGTGTGATGTCGTTGCTGAGGGACTCATAAAGGCATTCAACAAGATAAAAATCGATATTCCAGTTGTTTTGAGGCTTGCAGGAACCAACGAGGAGGAAGGCAAGGAAATGATAGCAGAATTCATGAAAAGCAGTGATGTGAAGCTCTACATGGTAGACACAATGGAAGAGGGTGCTAAAAAGGCTGTAGAACTTTCAGGAGGTGTTTGATATGGCGATAATAATTGATGAAAATACGAAGGCTATTGTTCAGGGGATTACGGGCTATCAGGGTTCATTCCATGCGAAAAGGATGCTTGATTATGGTACAAACATCGTGGGTGGTGTTACTCCCGGCAAGGGAGGTATGGAGGTTCATGGTATACCAGTGTTCAACACGGTGAAGGAGGCTGTTGAGGAGACCTCAGCAAACGCATCAGTTATCTTCGTGCCACCTGCATTCGCGAGTGATGCTGTTTTCGAGGCGGTGGATTCGGGAATAGAAGTTGTCGTATGCATAACCGAGGGGATTCCCGTTCACGATGAGCTGAAGCTTTACTGGAAGGTTAGAGAGAAGAACGCTGTTCTCATAGGCCCGAACTGCCCGGGAATCATAAGTCCCGGAAAATCACATCTGGGCATAATGCCCTACGAGATATTCAAGGAAGGTAGCGTTGGAATCGTTTCAAGGAGCGGTACTCTGACATACCAGATCGCCTACAACCTGACGAACTTCGGGATAGGGCAGTCAACCGTTGTAGGGATAGGCGGAGACAGGATCATAGGTTCTGACTTCATAGACATACTGAAAAAGTTCGAGAAGGATGATCAGACAGAGATTGTCGTTCTCGTTGGTGAGATTGGAGGGGCTGATGAGGAGAATGCCGCCGAGTTCATAGCGAGTGAGATGAGCAAGCCGGTAGTTGGATACATCGCCGGGATTACAGCCCCGCCGGGAAAAAGAATGGGTCACGCTGGAGCCATAATCGAGGGTGGAAAGGGTACTGCAGAATCAAAGATAAAAGCCCTCGAGAAGGCTGGAGTTAGGGTTGGTAGGACTCCGTTCGAGGTTGCTGAAATCGTTAGAGATTTGTATAAAAAGTAGAAAAAGTAGATGTGATAAAGATTAGATAAAGTAAAGAAAGCATAGAAGGGGTGGAAATGAGGATCAGAAACGATATCGTTATAGTTGGTGCCGGTCTCGCCGGGATGAGGGCTGCAATTGCAGCAGCCGAGGTTTCGAAACAGCTGTCAATAGCCATAGTCTCCAAAACATATCCGATAAGATGCCACAGCGTATGTGCTGAGGGTGGAACCGCTGCTGTTATGCGTGAAGGGGATAGCTTCGACCTTCACGCATGGGACACAGTAAAGGGTGCTGACTTTTTAGCCGACCAGGATGCTGTTGAGTTTTTTGTAAAGGAGATGCCGAGAGAAATCCTCCTGCTCGACAACTGGGGGTGCCCATGGAGCAGGACTGAAGATGGAAAGATAGCCCAGAGACCGTTTGGTGGGCACTCATTCAACAGAACAGTGTTCGCTGCTGACAGGACAGGTTTTCATGAGGTTCACACTCTCTACGAGAGAATGCTCAGCTATCCGAACATAACGAGGTTCGATGAGTACTTCATGACCAACCTCGTGATTGAAAATAATGAGGTCAAAGGCATAACGGCCATAGAGTTAAAGAGCAGTGAACTCGTTCTTTTCGAGGCTAAAGCTGTGATTATCGCAACAGGAGGGGCTGGAAGGCTCTTCGGATTCACAACATACAGCCATACTGTAACAGGGGATGGATTAGCTGTTGCCTACAGGGCAGGAGTTCCGCTGAAGGACATGGAATTCTTCCAGTTCCATCCCACTGGCCTTATACCATCCGGAATTTTGATGACCGAAGCCTGTAGAGGTGAGGGAGGTTATCTCCTCAACAGCAAGGGCGAGAGGTTCATGGAGAGGTATGCTCCAGAGAGAATGGAACTCGCACCAAGAGATGTTGTTGCCAGATCGATGTGGACCGAGATTCTTGAGGGAAGGGGGCTTAAAAGCCCGTATGGTGATTATATCGCTCTCGATCTGACACATCTTGGAGAGGAAAAAATAAACGAAAGGCTTCCGCTGATAAGGGATGCTGCCATCAAATTTGCCGGAGTAGATCCCGTTGAGGAGCCGATACCTGTTAAGCCCGTAGCCCACTACACGATGGGCGGAATACACACGAATATGTACTGTGAAACCCCTGTGAGGGGTCTGTACGCTGCCGGAGAGGCTGGCTGTGTGAGCATACACGGAGCAAACAGGCTGGGATCAAACTCTACTGCCGAATGCCTAGTTTTCGGTAGAGTTGCTGGAGAAAGAGCTGCGGAGTACGCACTGAGCAAGAGCTACTATCCATCAGTGGATTCTCTGGAGGAAGAGGAGAAGAGAATCTATTCGCTGTTCAGAGAAGGAGATGAGTCTGTCTATCAGATAAAGACCGAACTCAACAAAACTATGGATGAGAACCTCTGGATTTTCAGGGATGAGCAGGGAATCATGAATGCAATAAAGAAGATTAAGGAACTCAAGGAAAGATACAAGAACGTTGGCGTCAGCGATAGAGGTAAGAGCTTCAACACAGATCTGACATACGCGATAGAGGTTGGTTACATGCTTGATCTCGCAGAAGTCGTTGCCATAGGGGCTCTGAACAGAAAGGAGTCGAGGGGGGCACACTTCAGAACTGACTATCCGAAGAGGGATGACGAGAACTGGCTGAAGCATACCCTCGCATACTACACTCCTGAAGGACCGAAGTTCGAGTACATACCGGTAACGATAACCAAGTGGGAGCCCGTTGAGAGGAAATACTGAGGTGGTTGTTGTGGATGTGATCTTCAGGATAAAGAGGTTTGATGGTGAAAAATCATCGTGGGCCGAGTATGTTGTTCCCGCTGAGAAAGGTATGACCGTCCTCGAGGGGCTCTATTACATCAAGGAGAATTATGATGGCAGCTTGGCATTCAGGGCTTCATGCAGAATGGGTATCTGCGGAAGCTGTGCCATGAAAATAGATGGCACTCCAAAGCTGGCATGCGAGACACAGATTCTCAGCCTCGGAAAATCCAAGATCACGATCGAGCCGCTTGACAACTTCAAGGTAATTAAGGACCTCGTGGCAGACTTCGACAGCTTCTTCAGGAAGCATGAGGCAGTTAAACCATATCTTATAAGAAAGAAAGAAGATTACGAGAATCCGGTTGAACTGATCCAGAAACCAGAGGAGTTATACGAGTACTACGATTACTCGCTCTGCATAAAATGCGGTGCGTGCTACTCAGTATGTCCAGCATCAGCTACACGAGAAGACTATCTTGGCCCAGCAGCCATGGCTGCTGCTTATAGGTTCAACACAGACAGCAGGGATGAGGGAAAGGATATCAGAATGGATATCGTCTGCTCTGATTGTGGGGTGTGGAGGTGTCACTTCAACGCAGAGTGCAGCGAGGTATGCCCGAAGAACATCAACCCGGCCAAGGCTGTTCAGAAGCTGAGGTTTCAGACCGCAATATACTCCATCAAGAAGTTGTTTAAGTGGTAATTTAGGTGATTTTGATGAGCTGGCTAAAATGGTTTGAAATAAGAGGAAAAAGCCTGTTCAGTATTTCCTACTCATTCCATAGGTTGACCGGAGTTGTGCTTGCGATATATCTCCTGATGCATCTCGGCTACCTGACATCGATAAGGCTGGGAAAGGAAGTTTATGATATATTCATCTCAACCACCGTCACACCAACATTCCTTGCTTTTGATTTACTGCTTGTTCTCGCTGGAGTATACCACGGAATTAACGGAGTCAGATTGATAATCCACGAGTTCGCTCTGGGCTATGAGCTCAGAAAGTCTTTGCTCTATCTGACATACATTCTCGTTTTAATAGTGTGGCTCTACGCATCATATGTTATGTACAGGCTTGTTGTGGGGGTGTGATTTGTGAGCAAACAGATGGATAACATGCACACGAAAAGCGTTCTCGAACCGCTCGGATGGCTTCTGCAGCTAATAACAGGAATACTGCTTGTCATCCTGGTCACATTCCATTTCATAGAGACACACATGATCTCTCATGATGCCTTGGATTTTGAGAAGGTTGTGGAGAGGCTGAGTAGTGGAGGATACAAGGCATTCTATGCATTGCTTTTGCTAACAGTATCCTTCCACGCATACAATGGAATCAGGGCAATAATTCTGGATACTGAGTTCGGAAGAGAGAATAGGAAGGCAGTGAACATTGCAATGGCAATCGTCATAATCGGAGCTTTCGTTTACGGGCTTCAGCTTTTGATTGCCTTTTAGTTTTTAATTTTAATTTTTAGATCATAACTTTTTACTTACAGGTCTCTGTATTTCGGTTTGAGTGTCTGTTTGCAGGCAGTTCAATAAAGCTGGATTATATGGTGGTTAAAAAGATTTATCCGTCTTAATCGACTCATGTACTTGTTCTTAATACCCACACCAAACCTCATATCTTCCCAATAAACTTCCAGATTCATCAATCATTCCAAAACGAAAATTTAAAAACTGATGTGGCAAATTAATTCTGAATGCGAGAACTCGAGAGGGCAATAGCGATAACGATAATCCTGCTTCTTATAACAATAGCCATTGGGACCATCGGGTTTACCGTGATAGAGGGCTGGAGTCTATTTGACTCATTTTATATGACAGTCATAACTATAACCACTACTGGCTACAAGGAGGTTTACGATTTATCCTACAATGGAAGGTTTCTCGCCATATTTCTCATGTTTTTTGGAATAGGAGTATTTTTTTATTCTATCAACCTGATAATCCCAACAATAGTCCAAAGAAGGTTGGAGAGGTGGAGGAAGTTGCTTGAAAAAATTTCCGATCACTATATCATTTGTGGATATGGTGTAATGGGAAGGGAAATAGCTCAAGAACTTGTTAAAGTTACGAACAAAGATAAAATCGTTATCATCGACGAAAACATGGAGAAAGTTTCACTTGCAAGAGAGAATGGATACATAGCCATTCAGGGTGACAGCGTTGAAGAGGACGTTCTCGAGAGAGCAAGGATCAAGCATGCTAAAGCGTTAATAGCCTGCATGAACGATTCATCAAACGCCTTCGCAATCATGAGTGCAAAGGAGATGAATCCTAACATCTACACGATGGCTGTAGCGAGAACACCCTCTGGAGTTAAGAACACGAAGAGGGCTGGAGCGGATTACGTGCTGTCCCCCTACTCTGACACTGCCAAGAAGGCAATGGTCATTCTGAGCCGGCAATCGGCAGCAGATTTTCTCGAGATAATAAGCAAAGTTGGAAAGAGATTCCTGTTAGAGAAGGTTCAGCTATCCAATAAAAACCTTGATGGAAAAAAAATAAAAGATCTCGATTTGAGGCGAAAAACAGGGGCTACAATAGTTGCCGTTGAGCGGAAAGGGGATATATTAATCCCCGATGCAGATTTATCCCTCAAATTCGGGGATAACCTGTATCTTATGGGCAGCGAAGATCAACTGATAATTGCCGGAAAATATCTATCTGAAGGAGTATAATTAACTACAGCTTTATGAGATTCAGCAGATGCCGCATATCTCCTATCCCACCATTGTTACCATACCTGTCTATCAGAAATGCCATGATTCCTGCCCTTTTGGGAACCTCGTAGTCAAAGAAAGGATGATCCCCAACATGAACTACCTCTTCTGGCTTTACCCCACACACCTCGCAGACTCTCTCAAATATCTCGGGTTTTCTTCTGATATCCCCAAAATCGCTTGGACATGAAAACTTTTTCCAGAAAAGGTGAGATATTCGATCAATTTCGAATTCAAGTATCTCTCTAACAGCATTCGTAATTGCAACAATCCTGTATTTTTTGCTCAGGAGATTCAAAACCTCCATCGCATCCGGATAAAACCTCAATTCATTGGAGAAGCTTTTCAAAACATCCTTCCAGTCCACGCCAAGATCGAACTTTTTAAACCAGTAATCTGGGAGATACCATCTCAAATCTTTATCTCCAACAGCATCGTACTCCCTTTTGACAATACCTAAGGCTTCATCATAGCTAAGCCCATGCCTCTCAGCATAGAGCCTAGGCACAACCTCATTCCAGAACTTGTCCATGAAACCCGCGTCCACTATCGTTCCATCGACATCGAATGTCAACATCTTTATGTGCATCAGGCTTTAATAAGGAGTGTGCGTTTAAAATTGTTACTAACAAATATCAATCGATAGGTTGACGACAAACAGGATGTGGTAAATTGAAAAGGCTCCCGCCATCTTTGAGACACAGAAAAAGATATATTGCCTTCAGGATTATTGGACTTAGAACATCGGATAGAACATCAGATCAAAGTGAGAACATAAAGAAAGTTGCCCACAAACTGATGGAGAACCTGATCTCCCTGTTCGGAGAGGTCGGATTGACAAATTCGAGTGTATGGATCGAATACATGGAAAACGAATATGGTATAATCAGATGCAGCAATGAGTCGCTGGATAAGGTCATGATCGCCTTCAGTTTAATATCCGAAATAGATGGTGTGAAGGTTCTTCCGATCACGCTGGGAGTTAGCGGTACGATAAAGAGGTGTAAGATGAAATACCTGAAAGGAGGTGTTGAGAGTGCAAATGCCACAGATGGGTTATGATAGAGCAATCACCATATTCAGCCCGGATGGGAGGCTGTTTCAGGTTGAATATGCGAGAGAGGCTGTTAAAAGAGGTGCTACAGCAATTGGTATAAAAACCAAAGAAGGAGTTATCATTCTGGCAGACAGGAGGGTTGCAAGCAAGCTTCTCGAAGCAGATACGATAGAGAAAGTTTACAAAATTGATGAACATATCTGCATCGCAACCTCCGGACTTGTTGCAGATGCGAGAGTTCTTATTGATAGAGCAAGAATTGAGGCACAGATAAGCAGGCTCACATATGATGAGCCGATAAGCATTAAGGATCTCACAAGAAAGATATGCGATTTCAAGCAGCAGTACACGCAGTATGGGGGAGTAAGACCATTCGGCGTTTCTCTACTAATTGCTGGAGTTGATGAAAAGCCCAGACTATACGAAACCGATCCGAGCGGGGCTTTGTTGGAATACAAAGCCACGGCAATAGGTGCTGGAAGAAATGCTGTTGTTGAGTACTTTGAAAAAGAGTACAGAGATGATCTGACGCTCGAAGAAGCAATAATCATGGGAATAGTCGCAATGGGCAAGGCAATAGAATCAGAGGTTACGACTGATGGAATCGATACGGGAATCATCAGCGTAGCTGACAAGAAATTCAAGCAGTTCAGTGAGGAGGAGCTAAAACCGTATGTTGATAAAGCGAACGAGGTAATAAGAACCATGCTCGAAAAACAGTGAAAATAGTGAATCAATATGGTTTCGCTTGACAAGGCGGTAATTGCGAGGTTAAGAAAGCATGGAGAGAACTTTGAGGCTCTTGTTGATCCATATCTTGCCAGAGACCTGAAAGAGGGCAAGGAAGTAAACTTCGATGATCTGGTTGCCGTGGAGGAGGTTTACAAGGACTCAAAGAAGGGTGAAAGAGCTTCTATCGAAGAACTGAAGAAAGTATTCGGCACATCGAATATCCAGGAAATTATAAAAGAGATAATCAGAGAAGGGGAAGTTCAGATTACCGCCGAGCAGAGAAAAGAGATGCTGGAGCAAAAGAGGAAGCAGATAATAGACTATATCTCCAAAAACACCGTTGATCCAAGAACTGGCACACCCCATCCACCTTCGAGGATTGAGAGGGCTTTAGAGGAGGCAAGAGTCCACATAGACATATTTAAGAAGATAGAGGCTCAGATAAAGGACATAATAAAAGCTCTGAAACCGATACTTCCGATAAGAGTTGAAGAGGTAGAGATAGCGATAAAGATACCGCCAGAATATGCCGGGAAATCCATTTCAGCTTTGTACTCCTTTGGTAACATCATTCAGGAAGAATGGCAGAAGGACGGTAGCTGGATCTGCGTAATAAGAATTCCCGCTGGGCTGAAAGGTGATCTACTCGACCTGCTTGCCAGATTGACCCAGGGGGAGGCTCTGACGAAAGAGCTTAAGAGGATTCGAGGTTAGGGGGATCCAAAGATGAATAGAAAGATAGTCCTGCCCGGTGATCTTGTCAGCACGAACCCAAAACTTGCCGGTTATGGGACTTTTGTTGAGAATGGGAAGGTTTATGCAAAGATAATGGGTTTGGTCGATAGGAGTGAGACCTCCTTAAGGATAATTCCGTTAAAAGGCAGATACATACCCTCAAATGGAGATGTTGTTATAGGGGTTGTCAGAGAGATAGTGTCAAACGGTTACAATGTAGATATAAACTCACCATACAGCGCTTTTCTGCCATCAACTGAAAAGCCAGAGATCAAGGGAAGAAGGAACAGCGATATTGAGCTTGATGACGCGATTATAGCAAAAGTTGTTGCAATAGATCCAAAGATGAAGGTTCTGCTAACGATGAAGGATAAGATCTGCAGGATCATAAGATTCGGTAGAATAGTGGCGATAAACCCAACCAGAGTTCCTAGAGTTATAGGAAAGAAGGGTAGCATGATAAAACTTCTGAAAAGCGAGCTTGGAATTCAGACGATAGTTGGTCAGAACGGGCTTATATGGCTAAGTGGAGACAGAAGGAAAGTAGATATTGCAGAGGAAGCTATTTATATAATTGAAAGAGAAGCCCATACTGAGGGTTTGACGGATAGAATTACGGAATTTATTAAAAAGAGGAAAGAGGAAGGTTTAGAAAATGAGTGAGGATATACAGCTTATTGTAGATGGAAAGAGGCTTGATGGTAGGGATTTTAACGAATTGAGGCCTATAAAGATAGAAGCTGGCATCTTAAAGAGAGCTGATGGATCGTGCTATATCGAGATGGGAAAGAACAAAGTCGTGGCTGCGGTTTACGGGCCGAGGGAAGTCCATCCAAGACATCTGCAGGACCCGAGCAAGGCTGTTGTCAGATACAGATATAACATGGCACCGTTCAGCGTTGAAGAAAGAAAGAGACCGGGGCCAGATAGAAGGAGTGTTGAGATCTCAAAAGTAAGCAGAGAGGCTTTTGAACCAGTTATAATGAAAGAACTCTTTCCAAGATCAGGCATAGATATATTCGTTGAAGTTCTACAGGCTGACGCAGGAACGAGGACAGCTTGCATTAATGCTGCAACAGTTGCACTTGTAGATGCCGGAATCCCGATGAAGGGTCTGATTACATCCGTGGCTGTTGCCAAAGCCGATGGGGTATTGGTTCTGGACCCAATGAAAGAGGAGGATAACTACGGAGAGGCTGATGTACCCTTTGCTTTTCTGATAAGAAATGGAAAGATAGAATCCATTGCGCTTCTCCAGATGGATGGTAGGCTTTCAGCAGAGGAGCTCAAGAAGGCCACTCAAATGGCCAAGGAAGGAGCAATGAAGATTTACGAACTCCAGAGAGAAGCCATTATGAAAAAGTACAGTTCAGAGGAGATTGAGGAACAGGTAATTTAATAGGTGATTTTATGAGCGATGAAATTTTAATGGATATCAGGAAGGATTATGTTCTCTCAAGGCTCAGAGAAGGCGAGAGAATAGATGGCAGAAAGCTTGATGAGGTTAGAAAAATCCAGATTGAGACAAACATAATCTCTAAAGCAGAAGGTTCCGCCCTTGTAAAACTTGGAGATACTCAGGTCATGGTAGGAATAAAAATGCAGGTTGGAGAGCCATTCCCGGATACTCCAGATAAGGGTATCATAATCACCAATGCTGAGCTTGTTCCGCTCGCATCTCCAACATTCGAAGCTGGACCTCCGGATGAAACTTCAATCGAACTTGCGAGAATAGTGGATAGAGGAATCAGAGAGAGCGAAGCTGTTGATTTACACAAGCTCTGCATCGAGGAGGGCGAGAAGGTATGGATAGTCTTCATAGACATTCACGCACTCGATGATGATGGTAATCTGGTTGATGCCTCCGCATTAGCGGCAATCTCAGCCCTGCTGAACACAACAGTTCCGGCTGAAAGGTTTGAAGTTGGGGATGATTTTCCCCTGCCGGTAAGGGATTTACCTGTTGCTGTAACATCACTGGTTGTTGGTGATAAATATCTGGTTGATCCGAACAGGGATGAAATGAGCGTTGGTAACAAGTTGCTTACGATCACAACTGATAAGGACGATAACATAGTGGCAATACAGAAGAGCGGAAGTTACCTGCTCGATGAGGAAAAGTTTTATGAACTGATCGATGTAAGTGTGAGGAAAGCCAGAGAGATAAGGGAGTTGCTTAAGGAAGTTTAAGGGTGATATAGATGCCAAGAACGAAGAAGGTTAAGATCGCAGGAAGATTTGGATCAAGATATGGCGTTAGAGTAAGAAAGAACATCATAAAGATCGAACAGGAGCAGAGAAGGAAGTATGTCTGCAACAGATGTGGAAAGAAGAGAGTCAAGAGAGTTGGAACGGGGATATGGGAGTGCAAGAGCTGTGGTTACAAGTTCGCTGGAGGTACTTACATTCCCGTCACGCCTTCAGTTAAGCTGATAGATAAGTTAGCCAAACTGGGTGAGGGCAGATGAGCTATATCTGCCTCGTTTGTCAGTCCGAGATAGATGTGGATCTTGATAGAAACCTGATCCAGTGCACCAAATGCGGAAACAGAATACTGCTCAAGCCCAGACCTCCAGCGCTCAAGAAAAGGGTTAAAGCAATATAGCCATTTTTAATTAAAAAATAAAATTTTCAATCCTTTCAATCTTCCAGTTTTTCGAACTCATCTTTGCTTGCACCGCAAACCGGGCAAACCCAGTCATCCGGGAGATCCTCCCACTTCGTTCCTGCTAGAACATTACTCTCAGGATCTCCCTCATCCTCATCATACACATACCCACAAACCATACACTGATATTTCGCCATCCACTCAAACCTCCTAGTAATTAGTTCTCAATCATAATTAAACCAGATAGTATTTCAAAATATCGGAAATGCTGTAGAATCATTGCATGCGGAGAGGTAAACAAATCAGAATTAATGAAAAATCATGTTTTGATTTTTATCCGTTACCTTTCAAAAATCAAATCCAATACTTCCGTAAGCTTATCCTTCTTACCCTCAAGAACTTCAGCGTCATAAACCTCCATATATCCACAGTTCGTGCAGCTAACGAAGTAATATGTATTTCTCTGCCAGTCAGTCCACCTGTCAAAGAAGCTCGCCCCAGTTATAGCGAGTTTTTTGATTCTGGCAGTTTGCACACCACATTTCTGACATTTAAAATGTGACAGAATTCTATCTTCAACTTTCATGATATTTCATATATAGCAAACAATAAACCTTTCCTGCACCGCTTCATTGATGGTAGATTTAAATCCCAAGCCGATAACAATCAACAGGTGATAAAGTGAGGATCATAACACTGCTGACAGACTTTGGAGAGTTCTATCCGGGTGTTATGAAGGGTGTAATCCTCAGATTATGCCCAGATGTAACGATTGTGGACATCACTCACTCAGTAGATCCACAAAACACCCTGCAAGCTGCATTTTTGCTGAACAGCTATCACAGGTTTTTCGAAAATGCCATACATGTGGCTGTTGTCGATCCGGGAGTTGGAAGTGAGAGGGAGGCTTTGATCGTTGAGAGAGGAAACATATTCATCGCACCCAACAACGGGATTCTCACACCTGTCCTGGACAGCAAATGTAAAATCTGGAAGATAGACGAAAGCAAAGCATCCAGATTTGTCGGAACTCTATCCTCAACCTTTCACGGCAGGGATGTGTTTGCGCCTGCTGCAGCACTCGCAGCCTTAAACATGATCGAGGAGATCGCCGAACCGTTCGAGGGCAGAGTTGTGAGGCTCGACCTCTTCAACCCGGAAATTATCGAAAACAGAATAAAATGCAATGTGGCATACATAGATCGATTCGGAAACATCGTAACCGATCTGAGAAGAGAAGCTGTCCGGAAACTGAATCCCAAAGGATTCTACCTGAAGGATACCTATTTCCCGCTTGTTGAGAAGTATGCGGATGTTGATCTGAACGAGCCGCTATCCCTGATCGGATCGTTTGACACGCTGGAGTTCAGCATCAGAAACGGTAACGCCTCAAAGGTACTGGGTATAGGATACGGCAAACTGGAGTTTGAAGCTGTCTGAACAACAATCAGTTAAGATTCCTCAGAATGAAATCAATATCCATCTTCTCCTCAACAATTTTTGTTAGTCTGTCCATACCATCCTCTCCTTTCCTGTATTTGATGCCCAGGTAGTCGCACACGGCCCTCACCACAATATCATTCCAGAAGAGTCCATGAAGGTATGTCCCCCAGACCATTCCATCATCGCTGACTGTCCCATCATCCTCGAAAATTGGCTTTCTGGAGATGCTCCTGCCCTTGTGTATCTCATACCCCCACACATAATTCCCCTTTATCCTGTCCAGAATTACTGCATCCCCGGTTACTCTCTTTCTGACCTGTCTCGTTGTCTTTCTGTAAACATCGAATACAGTTACAGCATCGAGCAATCCCAGGCCTTTGGTCCTGATTACACCATGCTCAACCCCCTTATCGATCAACTCCTTACCGAGAATCTGATACCCACCACATATCCCGATTATCGGAATCTTTCCTGCCAGCTTTTTTATTCTCTCATCCATTCCCGTATCTTTCAAAGCCTTCAGATCAGCAATCGTATCCTTTGTACCGGGAATTATCAGAATGTCGCAATCAAAATCTTTCTCATTCAGGTCAGCAAACCTAACTCCTGCAAACCTTAGCGGTTCAAAGTCCGTGAAGTTGGATATCCTCGGCAATCTGAGAACACATATCTCACCATCAGATCCCCATTCAGGTATGCTCAAAGAGTCCTCCGAGAAAAGAGGAAAATCCATAAACGGAAGGATTCCGATGCACTTCAACCCTGTCATGCTCTCTATCTGCTTTATGCCACTCTCAAGTACGTCTTCATACCCCCTCAGCTTGTTTATGATGAACCCTTTAACCCTGTCCCTGACATCTGATGGCAGGAGGCTGTATGTTCCATAAACAGATGAGAAAACACCTCCCCGCTCGATATCTCCAACTATATAAACATCCGGGTTTGCCATCCTGATCGTTCCGATGTTGGCAATATCCCTGTCATAGAGGTTTATCTCCGCCATCCCGCCTGCACCCTCGATGACGATTATCTCGTACTCCTCCGCCAAGCTCTCATAGCAGGATTTAACCACCTCAAACAACTCCGGGACTTTTCTGTAGTATTCCTTCGAGGAGATATCTCCCACAGCTTCACCCATAACCACAAGCTGGGAGATGAAGTTGCCCTTTGGTTTCAGCAGTATCGGATTCATCCTTTCATCCGGCTCTATCCCGGCAGATTGAGCCTGAAATGCCTGAGCAATAGCTATTTCCTTTCCATTTCTGGTGATAAATGAATTCAGGCTCATATTCTGGGCTTTAAAAGGAGCAACACGGTATCCCATCTTGCTGATAATCTTGCAGAGAGATGCCGTTATCAGGCTTTTGCCCGCATGGCTTGAGGTTGCTCCAATAAAAATCGATGGCATTGATCAAAAAATCTTGCTGCAGAATAAAACATTTTTGAATTTCGTAGCTAATTCAGAGTATCTGAATCTGTTTGTACTTCTCCCTCTCAACAACATTTCCAAACTCGAATTCAACTGGTTTCACGAACATGGGCCCATCAGTCACAAAGGTATGGAACTCTCCAAGCTCCCCGCAGGGATCCACTCCCAAGGACATTAGTTCATCGATTATCTCATCGGAGAATTTCCTGCCGAGGTATTCATCCAGCCCGAGATCCTTCCTTACAGAGACGATGTAGGCTGTATATCCCTCAGACAGAAACTCTCTCGCGAGCTTTTCGGTATCCTCCTTCCAGAGCGGAAATACTGGTTCAACATTCACCTCATCGCAAACCTGTTCAAGCCACACCCTGTGTTCTTCAAGAAATATGTCCCCGAAGACAACCTTCTCAGCTTTCAACCCATTCATTAACCTTTTGAACTCAGATTTGTAGCCCTCCCAGCTTGAATTTCCAAAAACTCCATCTATCTGTAGAGCTTTCAACTGCCTCTCTAAGGCAATTTTGTAGAAGCCGTGCGCCCTTGACTGGTTATCCTCGTCAAGCATGCAAATCAGCTTGGATACTTCGTTCCCATTCCTGAGCATTCTGTGAACTGCCAAGCATGAATCCTTTCCACCACTCCACATCGCCACAATCATATCAAAATTCTTTTACTTAAAGTTCAAAAATATTGCGTTATCAACTTTATCAAATTAACTTTACACTAAATCCGGAAAACTTTAAATATCAAATTTTCAGGATTAAATATCAAAGGAGGTGGATACGTGCACATAATGGAAGGTTTTCTGCCACCATTCTGGGCTGCAGTGTGGTATGCCTTTTCACTTCCGATAGTTGGATACGGTACATACAGAGCCAAAAAGGAGATTGAGAAGAACCCAAAAAATAAATCCCTGCTTGCTGTAGCGGCTGGATTTATTTTCGTGCTATCTGCTTTGAAAATACCGTCTGTAACTGGAAGCTGTTCTCACCCAACAGGAACGGGAATAGCCGTTGTGTTATTTGGTCCTGCAATAACAGCCTTCCTTTCAATAATCGTGCTGCTGTATCAGGCATTACTGCTCGCTCATGGTGGTTTAACAACGCTCGGTGCAAACACAGCATCAATGGGAATAGTCGGGCCGTTTGTGGGGTGGTTGATATACAGAGCAATAAAGGGTAAGACGAGCATTAAGGTCTCTACATTCGTAGCCGCTGCTGTGGCAGACTGGGTAACCTATGTTGTCACTTCAATCCAGCTTGCCCTTGCTTTTCCTGCTGGTGCCGGAGTGGCTGGAGTGATAGCCTCTGCCACAAAGTTCTTGGCCGTATTTTCTGTTACGCAGATTCCCCTCGCGATAATAGAGGGTATAGTTGCCGCCCTTCTGATGGGCTATCTTGTTCAGATAAGAGATGACCTGTCCGTGGAGGTTGCAGCATGAAGTTAAAGGTGATTGTACTTCTGACAGCGATCTTCTTTTTCGTTACCATAGCCGCTGCTGAAGAATGGGCTGGAGCGGATGAGAAGGCAGAAGAGGTTATTGGAGATATAGCACCCGATTATGAGCCCTGGTTCTCTCCAATCTTTGAACCTCCAAGCGGTGAGATAGAAAGCCTGCTTTTCAGTCTGCAGGCTGCAATAGGATCACTGATAATCGGCTACATCATCGGATACTACAGAGGGACAAGATATGCGCGAAACGCTTGAGCACATACAGCTAAGCTCCAGAAAAGTTTTGGATGGGAGTCTGAAGATACATTTCTGCCTTCTTTTACTTTTATTTGTTGTTACGAGTGGAAAAGTCAGCGTATATCTTGCAGCATTTGCCATATTTTCATGCCTCTCGCTCTATGCTGCTGGATGGTATTACATAAGGATACTCAAAGTCCCGGTCTATTTCCTCATTTCCGGAATCATCATAATTCTGCTCTTCATTCCCGGAAAAACAGCATATCAGCTATACTTCCTGAAAATATCCGAAGAGGGAATAGATACTGCCATAAACACAACTCTGAGGGCTTTAGCCTCTCTCTCAATCATGTCGTTCATGATTCTGACAACCACAATTCCAGAACTGTTCTCCACATTTAAAAGGCTGAGACTGCCGGGGTTTATTGTTGAAATGTGTCTTCTCGTCTACCGAGTAATACAGATTCTGCTCGACGAGGCTGCAAAGCTCGATATGTCTGCCTCTTCACGGCTTGGATATGCTAGCAAGAAGGTCTTCGTAAACACGACTGCCCTGCTGTCATACTCCCTGTTCCTGAGGTCGCTTAAGAGGTCTGAAAAGCTGGACAGAGCGATGGATGCGAGATGCTACAGTGGAGAGATGCCGGTTCTGGATAAGAGGAGCCGTGGGTATAAGCATGCCATTACGATCACAGTTATGCTTATCTCGATGTGGTGGTTCCTGTGATCGAAACAAGGGATCTGTGGTTTAGTTATGGTAGCAGAGAGGTTTTGAAGGGTGTGAACTTCAGGGCGAATAAGGGCGAGGTGACGATACTGCTTGGCAGGAATGGTGCTGGGAAGACAACTTTGCTCATGCACCTGAACGGTTTGCTGAAACCATCCAGAGGAGAGGTTTGGATTGATGGTGTAAGGGTTAAATACGACAGAAAGAGCCTGATAGAGGTTCGAAAAAAGGTTGGCTTCGTTTTCCAGAATCCCGATGATCAGATTATTGCCCCAACGGTGTGGCAGGATGTCGTTTTCGGGCCCAAGAATATCGGGATGGGTTACGAGTTTGCTGAGGAAGCTATAAAAAGTCTTGGGCTGAAAGGTTATGAAGAGAGGCTCTGCAACTCCCTGAGCGGTGGAGAAAAAAGGAGAGTTGCGATAGCAGGAGTTCTTGCGATGAATCCTGACTACATAATTATGGATGAACCAACCGCAGGCCTTGATGGCTTCGGGCTGAAAAACATGATCGAGATAATCGAGAATTTGAGAGATAGCGGAAAAACATTCGTTATCTCCACTCATGATCTAGATTTCGCAAGAGAGGTTGGTGAGAGATTTGTTTACATGGACAATGGAGAGATAGTACACGAAAGCGACAGGGTCGATCTGAGATTCGCCAACAGATGCGGGCTGAGGATAGGTAACGCCAGAGGCAGGCTTATCGTCATACCACACAATGCAGAGATCCCGGATGTGGATGCAGATTTCATCGCAGCGATGGGTACAAAGGCAAAGAAGAGGGCCTCTGTGGAAAAGCTGGAAGTCGACATCACAAATGCCGTTCTCGAGAGATCAATTTTAAGGGCCATTGAGGGGCATACAGTCATGCTGATATGTAGCACTGAGATGCTGAATGTTGTTGAGAGGGAAGCCGAAAAGTTTCCGGTGTTTCTGGAAATTCTGGATGGTTTTGACCATCTCGCTGCTGTCAACACCGATAGTATTTTCGACAGCACAATTAAAACAAAGAGGAGGTGAAAAATGGAGCTTTTGATGTTCGCATCAGTTAGCATTGCCATAATCCATTCCTTAGCTCCCGACCACTACTTTCCATTTGTCGCCTTAGGAAAGCTGAAAAACTGGAGTGTGAAGAGAGTGCTTGCCTTCTCAGGAGTTGCTGGAGTATTCCATGTCTCATCCTCGATCGCTCTTGGACTCATTTTGATAAACGGGATCAACCTAATTGGTGTAGCAGAATCCATTGAAGAACTCTCACCATTAATGCTTGTGTTCATTGGATTGCTGTATGCAATTATTTCAGTTATAAGGGGTCACAGCCACACCCACTCAACCTCAACGGCAATGATGTTACAAGAAAATAAGCAAGAAAGCTCACACCCTTTAGGGTTGAGATGAATTGCGTAAGAATGCCTACCAATAACTTTATACAGCCGAAGTTTATATCATCCGTTGGAACTGTAACGCTTGAAGTTGTTAAGAGATATATCGAAGAGCAGAAAGGAAAATGAGAAGGACTAACGTCTTTAAGTTAAAACCTACGAAGGAACAAGAAAAGAGGTTGTTCGAGCTAGCTAATAACTGCTCTCGATTGTGGAATGAAATTAACTACAAACGTCGTCAATCATTCTTCTCAGGTGAAATAGACTGGAACACTGATGAAGAATATCATAAATATAAGAAAATCATAGGTTCTGCAATGGTTCAACAAATTATAAGAAAGAATAACGAAGCATGGAAATCTTTCTTTGCTTTGTTGAAGAAGAAATCTAAAGGCAAGCTCCCTCCTAATATTCGTAAGGTTTCTCCACCTAGATACTGGAAAGATCGAAAAGCTGGTAAGAGAAAGTTGAGGATTCTCGTTAGAAATGATTGTTATAAGTTAGGAGGTGATGTATTAAAGTTCGGGAAAATGAGAATTAAATGGAAAGGAAAGAATAGATGGAAAGGGAAACAAGGAAGGTTAGAGATCGTCTATGATGAACCGAGCAAGTCATGGTACGCCTTCCAGCCTGTAGAGGTTGAACCTCTACATCAACCAATTGGATATAAGAAGGCGTACTGTGACTTGGGTGTGAGAGTGCTGATAATGGCAGCAATCGATAACGAAGTGTTTGGATACAGTTCTAATCGACTGCTTTCAGATTGGTGGTATTGGAGTAAGAAGATAGCAAAATATCAAAGCAAGCTAAAACGAGTTAACAACAAACACACATCAAAGAGGTTAAGACAGCTGTACAGAAAGCGTAAGAGAAGGTTCAGACACTTTGTCAACACTATTGTCAATAGATTTATAAGATTATGTTATGAGAGAGGAGTCTCAGAAATTGTCATAGGTGATTTGAAAGGGATTCGAAACAACAATAATGGAATTAAAAAATTCAACTCAATGATTCACAACTTCTGGAGTCATGACTATCTGATTCAGAGAATTAAAGAAAAAGCAGAAGAATACGGGATGAAAGTGACACAGGTGGATGAAAGCTATACTTCATCCAGATGCCCAAGATGTGGTTCTGTAAAGGTATATAAACACAAAAGACTGTTTAAATGTCTTAACTGTGGATTGGAAGCACATAGAGATGCTGTTGGCTGTGTGAATATAGGGGTTGCTCAGGGTAATAACCCTGGGGAACTCATTAACGGGGCAGTGGCATGCCCTGTGTTTCTGAGAGTAGAGGAAGGGGCTGAGGTAAAAGCCGATGTAGCCCCGATGTCCGTGAAGCTCTCAGAAGCACGAACCTCACACGCTTTAGCGTGAGAGGATGTCAGTTGTAATAAGCCTCTCACCAGGCATACCACTTATTCCATTAATGCTCGCCGCAAATAGTTCAATCGAGCTGATGTCAATAACAATCAGCTTCGCTTCAGCAACCATAGTAACAGTAGTGATCCTGACATATATTTCATATAAAGCGTTCAGGCCGCCAGAGATCTTTCATGGACGGGAAGATGTCATTGCCGGATTGATCATCGCAGCCGTTGGAGCGATAACCCACATAATAGAGATCAAGCCCAAAAGGGTGACGCAATGAAGGAGACAAAGCCTGAGATTATAGGAGTTCTCTTCGCAAAGCTGAAGCCAAACAAAAAAGATGTTTTCGCGGATATCGGGTGCGGGAGTGGAGCAGTATCGGAGTTTTTTTCGAGATATGTTAGCAAGGTGTATGCTGTCGAAAGGGATGAATCGATGCTCCAAATCGCAAAGGAGAGGCTTAAAGGTAACAACATTGAACTCATACTGTCTGACGGCTATGACTTTCTCAAAGAGCATGATTGCGATATCGCTTTCTTTGGCGGGACAAAAGGCATAGAGAGAATGCTTGAGGTCTGCGATGCTGAAAGGATTGCTGTCAATGCTGCTCGCATCGAGGTTGCAGTTGAAGTTACAAAGAAGATGAAATCCATGGGTATTTTCGATGAGGTTTTAATTCTGAACATCTCGAGAAGCTACGAGCTTGCTGGAGGGACTGCTTTCAGAACCCTCAATCCAGTGTTCATGATACTCGGAAAAAGATGAGGTGATCATTTGCTGTATGGAGTTGGACTCGGACCGGGTGATAAAAAGCTTCTGACCTTAAGGGCTGTAGAGATAATTAAAGAGGTAGATGAAGTTATCGTCCCAGGAAAGATGGCTTATGAGCTGATAAAGGATATCAGAGAGCCAAGAATAGTTGAGTTTCCGATGGGTAAGAGTGAAGAGGTCGCGAGAAGCCTTGCCAGGGAGATCTCTGAGAGAGATGATGACACAGCCTTCTGCTGTATTGGTGATCCAATCTTTTATTCTACCTTCCACCACATAGTCGAGGAATTGCTTGCTATAAATCCAGAAGCAGAAGTTGAGGTCATACCGGGGGTTTCGAGCATCAATTCAGCCCTTGCGAAAACCAGAACATTCATCAACAATTCGATGCTGCTGACAACCCAGGATTTCTTCGATGTGGATGTCGCTGTTGTTCTGAAGGCAAAAAGATCGAAAGAGGTTGTAGAGAAGCTGAAAGAGAGAGGCTTTAACGAGTTTATACTGATCGAAAGGATGTTCATGGATGGTGAGAAAGTATATGAAAGCATCCCGAACAGGGCAGATTACTTCAGTGTTCTGATAGCGAAGAAGTGATGTTGATGTTTTTGAATCTATGTTTGTCTAAGTTTATCCAGCCTTGTCCAGTTCATCTGGCTTCGTCTGGATAACTGTCCACCAGAATATACAGCCAGATGGACAATATTTTTAACACATGAATCTACTCTCTTCATGCCTTATCAGGATTTGAGAGACTTCATTCATAAGCTTGAGGAGGAGAACGAGCTCGCAAGAATCAGGGAAGAGATCAGTCCAGAGCTTGAGATGACTGTTATCGCAGAAAAAGCTGTCAAGAATGGTGGAAAAGCTCTTCTGTTCGAGAAACCGAAAGGTTACGACATTCCAGTTCTGATGAATGCCTTCGGAACCGAAAAGAGAATGAAGATGGCTCTGGAGGTTGAAAGGCTTGAAGAAATTGGAGAAAGGCTAATAGGATTGACCAAGATAAAGCCTTCCGGTCTTATTGATGGGCTGAAGAACATATCCGTTTTGAAGGATGCAATGAGCTTCATACCGAAAAAAGTCAGGAAAGGTGCGTGTAAGGAGGTTATAACCGAACCGGATTTAAGCAAATTCCCGATCCTCAAATGCTGGCCCGGAGATGCTGGCAGATTCATAACTTTCCCTGTGGTGATAACAAAAGACCCCGAAACAGGGGAGCTAAACGCCGGGATGTACAGGATGCAGGTTTTCGATGAGAAAACTACAGGGATGCACTGGCAGATCCACAAGCATGGTGCAGAGCATTTCAGAAAATCTGAAGGTAAAATAGAGGCTGCCGTGGCTATTGGAGTTGATCCAGCTGTGCTGTATGCCTCAACTGCCCCACTCCCAACTGGAATGGATGAGTTCATGTTTGCGGGGTTCATCAGGAGGGAGAGGGTTAAGCTCGTTGATTGCGAGACCGTAGACCTGATGGTTCCGGCAGATGCGGAAATTGTGCTCGAGGGATATGTTGAGGGAGAAAGGATAGAGGGGCCTTTCGGAGACCATACCGGATACTACACCCCACCTGAAAAGTATCCCGTTTTCCATGTAACCGCAATAACACACAGAGAGAATCCGATATATCACGCAACCGTGGTTGGAAAGCCTCCAATGGAGGATGCCTGGCTCGGAAAAGCAACCGAGAGAATATTTCTTCCGGTTTTGAGGATGCTATTTCCGGAAATCGTGGACATAAACCTCCCCATAGAGGGAACTTTCCACAATCTCGCCATAGTCTCAATAGACAAGAAGTATCCGGGACATGCGAAAAAGGTAATGTTCGCCCTATGGGGAATCGGGATGCTGTCTCTGACGAAGATAGTCATAGTTGTTGACAGCGATGTGAATGTTCAGAACCTCTCAGAAGTTTTATGGGCTGTAACGAGCAGGTTCGATCCTGCAAGAGATATTGTGGTAATAGAAAATGCTCCAATAGATTCGCTCGACCACTCAACCTACAGGCAGAACCTTGGAGGCAAGCTGGGAATAGATGCAACCAAGAAGTGGAAGGAGGAAGGTTTCGAGAGAGAGTGGCCAGAAGTCGTGAGCATGGATGAGGATGTTGAGAGAAGAGCTTTGGAGATCTGGAACAGAATAAAGCACCTTATAGTCCCCTGATTTCTTCAAGTATTATTTCTATAGCTTTTGGTATCGCCTTTTTTACTTCATCGCTGAGCTCCATTCCCTCCTCAATCGTTTTTGGCTCTATCCCAACAACAACAATGTTCTGCGGAAGATTCAGTAAGTCCTTTCCCATCTTGAATGCTGTAACGAAATCTATGTCATGAGCCGAGATTAGGTTTTTCAGCGGTGTGTCAAGAATCTCATACAGCGAAAATCTGTAAATATCTCCAGGCTTTCCTCCTCCGAAAACAGCATCCACGATTACTGCTTTGTCGCTATCAGACAGAAGGTTCAGTAAAGCAATGCCCAGAGTTGCTCCATCATACACTTCCACATAATCCGGCAACTCGAGTTTTCTCAATTCTTCAACAACCCTGACTCCAACACCCTCATCCCTGAGCAGGATGTTGCCAATACCCAGAACAACTACCCTCAAGCTGATTCTCCTAGCTCTAAATTTAAAATAAAAAAGTATAAAAATTACTCAACAATCTTCTCTTCTCTCTTACCAGTGAACATTGACTTCAGCACACCGAAGATAATTACTGCATATATGTGAACGATCATGACCGTTGCAAAGAGGTACATGAACAGCAGATGCACGGCCCTTACGAATGCGTAGCCGCTCTCCGCTCCAAATATTGGTCCAATAGCATCGCCGATTGCGAAAACCCATGAGAAGAAGTCCTTGAATGCCATAGCAAGTCCTGTAAAGCCAATGATTACAGCGAGGACGAAGTACCCCCACCAGACCATTACCTGTGTGGGGACGATCTTCTCCACATATTCACCTTTCTTTGGATCGTAGGCTCTCGGGTCTTCTATATGTGGTCCTCCAAACCAGGCTCTCGTCTCAGCCAGAAGGAACTTCAGGCTGTAGATGATCCTGCTGAGGGATATCCACTTCCACTCCTTGGTTAGCATATAGTAAGTGAACATGACCCACAGTACTCCAAACACCAGCCCGACATAGACATGCGTGGAGGTAACATTGTCTCCAAGGAATCTGATGCCGTAATGTCCTCCTATCTCAAGCCCTGTGAATCCAAGGATTATACCCGTAATTACTATGCTCCAGTGAACGACTCTGGTAAAAAGTGAATGTCTGTTAACTTCCATTGTCTTCATCGCAAACACCTTTACTTAATCATGAAGTGGACACCGCAGGCGATGCACGGATCGAAGCTTCTGACGATGGTTATTGCAAGTGTTGTGTTGTACTCACCCTCCATGTTGAGCTGTACCAGTCCAAGCGGAGTTAATGCTACAGCGAGGGCATCTCCCCATGAAACTGTTCCCAGCCCAAATGCTGATGCATCTATATCCTTCTCCGGATACAGGGCGTTTGCAATGGTTGGAACATCGAGCTTCGGTAGCCATGTTCCCTCGAGAGCTTTCTCAACCGGCCCGGGCTGGTCCATGTCATCCCTCGGACCGAGGTTCCATGTACTGGGCACGATGCACTGGTAGTTATCGATCTTCTTATTCCTTATCTTGGTGTAATGCAGCAATGCCCCTCTCGGAGCATCCCACAGACCCATTCCCTCTGCGTTGTCCGGGACATAACTGTAGTCCGGTATCTTGGCATTCACTATGTCATCGTGCATGAACTGCTTGAGTTCGATCGCCCATTCCATTGTCTTCGTTGCAAACAGCAAGGTCTGTGCAACTCTGGCAGCAACCCTGTCGATAACCGAGCCCTTTGGATTCAGCACATTCCACTCGAATGTGAACGACTTCCCGTTAACAGGATTCGTGACATCGATCTTCCACTTGAGTCCGAATGTGTTGATCATTCTCGCCAGTGGTCCGACCTCATAAACCTTGCCGTCGTATCTCGGAGCTTTCATCCACGCATAGGCTCCAGGCTTGTCCTTTACCGGCTTTGTTACACCCTCAGATGGGTGCAGCCCGGTTGCGCTGTCATCGTATCTTGAGTACTTCACATACTCCCTTATCTTCTTGTGTGTAAACTTCTTGGGACTGCCATCCCAGGCTCCCGCCCTGATCAGAGCGTTCTCTCTATATCCCTCTTCTCCATCCTGAACCCTTACCCACTTGTCGTAGTCGTTGTAGTCCGGGAACAGACCGAAAGAGAGGAAGTTCCCATATGTCTGACCCAGATCCTGCAATCCGTTGAAGTCTATATCAAGCAGAGAGCTTACAGTCTCAGCAATATGATCGTTCTTGCTGACAATTGCCATTAGATCTGGAACCATGACATTGACCACGAAGTCCCAGAGTTCCGTCATAGCGCTCAGAGTGTTGGCGATTCTGTCGAGGGTTGGCTTTACGGTCATACCACCCGGATACTCCGATGTGTGGTGCGGGAACTTACCGCCCCAAAGGGCCACGACCCTGTTAACCTTCCTCTGCATCTCTATGCAAGCTGCATAGCTTGAACCAAGACCGAGTGCTTTTATCCCCTTCTTTCCAAGAGCAGGTGGAACCATTGGTGGGTATTTCGCAAGAACACCAAGCTCTGGTCCTATGAGTAGATATGTGTGTATCATGTGGTCATAAACATAGTAAGCTCCATGCAGGATGTTTCTCATCAGAACTGCTGCTGGTGGAGGAGTTACACCATACGCATGATCAAGAGCCTGAATTGCCGTCTCACCATGAGGTGCTGGACAGACACCGCAGATTCTCTGAGTTATGAAGAATGCATCCCTTGGGTCCCTGCCTTTGAGTATGATCTCCCAGCCCCTGAAGAGGTTTGTGAGGCTGTAAGCTTTATCAACTATAGTCCATGTTCCTGTAGAGGTTGTTATATCCTTGGTCTCCATTCTTGCTCCAAGGTGACCCTCAATTCTTGTTATCGGATCCATTACAACTTCTGCCATTTATATCACTCCTCCTTCTCCTCCTTCTTACCACTGGTTACAGCCCTCTTAACCCCGTGAATGACTATACCTGCTGCTGCAGCACCAAGCAATCCCTGACCGAGAGTTCCAAAGTCAACACCGAGAACTGCCGGCAGAGATGCTACTGGCTTGTAGAACGGTGAGAACTTGTCCGGCCATCCAGGTTCAGAACAACCAATGCACATATTCGTCTCAACACAATAGCTTATATGCATGTTCCACTTTCTCAATGCACAGTCGGTCTTTGTTATCGGGCCTTTACAACCCATAACATACCTGCATCCTTCCTCTCCAGGCCTTCTCGTGAATATACCCCTATCATAGTATGGTCTGTACGGACAGATCTCGTCATGCATGTTCTTTCCGAAGAATGCTTTGGGTCTGCCATACTCATCAAGATCAGGAGTAGCCCCAATCATAACAGCTGCAATGGTTAAAACCAGATGGTCTGGATGGACAGGACAAAGAGGTATGTTTATCACGGGCTTGTTGATCCCAACCTCTTTGAAGAACTCGCTAACACCCATTGCTCCTGTTGGATTCGGTTTCGCAGCCGGAATTCCTCCATAGGTGGCGCACTGTCCAACAGCAATGACCGCATCAGCAACCTCACCGGCCTCCTTCAGGTGATCCCTGAAGTCCTTTCCGGCAATAGTACAGTAGCCCTCCTCCTGAACTGCCCCTTCAACAATCAGGACTCTTCTACCCGGTGTGCCTTGCGCCCATCTCTCATCTTTCAGTCTCTCTGCCAAGCTTCCTGATGCTGGGTGTATTGTTTCCATGTAGTCCGGAAGGGCTATCGGTAGACCTGATGTCCCGACTGTAATTTCAGTCAGTATTTGCACAAGATCTGGCTCACTCGCCTGGGCAAAAGAGATCGTACAGCCAGTACATGCCGCACCATTTAGCCAGTTGATGTGCCAGTAATCCTTTACCTCGCTAACGGCTTTGACAATTTCGCTCTTATATGTTGTCAGAAAAGCGGTAGCACCCATCATAGCTGCAAGTTTCATAAAATTCCTTCTCGTTAACTTCGGTTTTAACTCCATCAAACAACCCCCTTTCCTTTCCAACTGTATTTACATACTCCATCAAATATAACCTTTAAAAATTTTTCTGTCAGATCTTACGAATAGTCTAAAATAGGTAATGCGGTGTTACTTTAATCGTATAAAGTTAATACTAGACTCCCCCGAATTGAATAACCCTTACGGTGAAATTTTTATCCAAAAAAGATTAAACGATCCAACTTTATAGATTCATACTGGAATACAAATCCGGAATTTTAAATTATAGTAAGAATATGAATGGCCCAGATGATTAATAATAAACAATTCGCTTATTTTCTATTAAGACGAACTATAATAAGTTTTTAATAATTGATAATTTTAATTATTAATAATACCGATTCAGTTTCCAATTTTAGATTTATGGTTGATCAATAGTTAGGACACAACCAATAGATCAATCGATTTTCTCGACATTAACTCTCCACATAGAAGCTATTAGAGACGCTATCTTTGGATTCCTGAATCTTCTTACGAGGTTTAGGTCTCTGGGGTAGACTATAAAGGGATCTAAGTACCCATCCTGTATGTTGCAGACCCATATCTTCAAACCGCACTTCTTAGCTTTCTCAGAGTAAAGTTTAAAGAATTTCACAAACTTCTCAGGTGTCTTTTCGGTTGGAACAATCACGACATAATTTCCGTTAAGACTCTCTGCCAGATTGAGATGGTAATCAACATCCTCAAAAACATAATCCATAAGTGAGAAAAAGACATAAACCGTGGTTTTTCCAGTGTATTTTCTTAGTAGACTCCCTTCTGCATGATACCCTTGGAAGAATGAATCAGATGTCTCCAGCATCCTATCCCGAATTTCGATAAACCTCTTTCCCCTTAGGTACTCATCATAAGCCTCCTCGAGATCATCTTTACTGGGTTTGCAGACATGGATGTGGTAGAAATCCACCCCGTTGAGGCTTAATTTCTCGGAATAGTGTGGAGAACTTATGGAATATGGTGTGTCCAGAAGACTCTCCACCACAACACCCTCGATATCTTCAATGTTTTCAATACCAGCAGCCTCATTTCCCAAAACCCTCAGAACGGCCCTTGGAGTTTTCGCTTTGATTTCCTCTTCTGTGACAACTTCACCCAGCAATCCAGAGAGTTCCAAGAGAATTTTTGGTATGACTTCCATCCACAGCAAATCCTCCACAAAGATTAAAAAAGATTATCCATTAATTAGCTGAAAATGCAGGTGATATACGAGGGGCTGTGCCCGGTCTGCGATGGAGATCTATCCTTAAACGAGATCGAAGCAACCATCTGTAATGCAAAAAGACAGAGCCTGTGCAGGGAAGATTATGAGGTAGAGGAGTTCGTATCCCTGTTCAACTCGTGTGTTGGTAGAATCAGAAAGCTCCAGCTTCTCTGGGCAAAGAGAGTTTTAAGAAATGAAAGCTTCTGCATAACCTCTCCAACAGGAAGTGGCAAAACAGCATTTGGACTTGCGATGTCCATTTTTCTGGCAAAAAAGGGTAAAAAATGCTACCTCATATTTCCAACAACCGTTCTGGTCGTTCAGGCCTTCGAAAGAATAAACTCGATGCTGGAGTCGCTGAAATTGAACTTAAAGGTAGGGTACTACCACGGAAAGCTAAAAAAGGAGGAGAAAGAAGATTTCATGAAGAATATCGGGAACTTTAACATCATAATTACCTCTTCCCAGTTTCTTTCGAAGAATTTTGATGTTCTGAAGAACTACAGATTCGATTTCATATTCGTTGATGATGTTGATGCCATCCTGAAGGCATCGAGAAATGTCGAGAGAATTCTAACACTCCTTGGGTTGAATCCGGAATTAGATGGTAAAAATCCAGCAGAAAATAAAGGGATTGGCTGTTTAGTTGTCTCAACAGCCACGGCTAAAAAAGGGAAGAAGGCTGAGCTCTTCAGGAAACTGCTCAACTTCGACATAGGATCTCCATCACATGTCAGGAACATCGAGGATTTCGTGATAATGCACGATGAAATCGAGGCTTTAAAGAATATAATGAGAGAACTCGGCAATGGAGGGATAATTTACACGAGTTCAGAGAGAATAGGGGAACTAACTGAAAAGCTCAACGAATTTAGAATCGGAGTTGTCACCTCAAAGAAAAACGATTTTGAGATGTTTAAGGCTGGAGAAGTGGACTACCTTATAGGTACAGCCCACTACTACGGATCTCTCGTCAGGGGGTTGGATCTGCCAGAGAAGATAAGATATGCGATATTCGTTGGCTTTCCCGTTTTCAAGATGAAAGTTGAGGATATAGACAGCGCAAGCGAAAACCAGCTCAGAATTATTGCCAGAATTCTTGGAATCAATGCAAATGATGCAAAATTAAAAGAGAAGATAAAAGAGGCGATGAAAAAAGAGAGAATCGTGAGTGATGTTGTTGTTAAGGACAATACAATAACATTCCCGGACTTGAGAACATATATTCAGGCTTCTGGAAGGACCTCAAGACTGCTCTCAACTGGCCTCACTAAGGGTGCGAGCTTTGTTATTGAGAAAGATGCCGATCTGGTATCAGCCATAATCAAAAGGGCTCGATACTACGATATCGAATTCAGGATGGCAAATTTAGACGAAATAGACTTCGATAGACTGAAAAGGGAGATAAAAGAGAGCAGGCAAAGAAAAGAGGGCCATCAGGATCTGATCAAACCCGCACTTCTTGTCGTTGAGAGTCCAACCAAAGCGAGACAGATCTCGAGGTTCTTTGGAAAGCCAAGTGTCAAGATCCTCGATGGGGTGCCAGTGTATGAGGTTGCCATGGAAGACTATGTTCTGTTTATAACTGCAAGCATCGGGCACCTAACAGATCTTGTAACGGATAGGGGTTTCCACGGAGTTGAGGTTGGGCAGGATTTCATCCCAGTTTATGCATCAATCAAGAGGTGCAAGAGCTGTGGATACCAGTTCACCTCTGGAAGCTGCCCGAAATGCAAGGGGGAGTTCGATGATTCCAAGCAGAGGATTCTGGCTTTGAGGAAGTTAGCTTACGATACCGGGTTCGTCATAGTAGGAACAGATCCGGATACAGAGGGAGAAAAGATCGCATGGGACATCAAGAACCTTCTGGCCTGTGGAGAGATAAGAAGGGCAGAATTTCATGAAGTCACAAAGAAGGCTGTCAGGAATGCGATAAGGAATCTGAGAGATGTCGACGAGAACCTCGTAAAGGCTCAGATGTTCCGGAGGATAGAGGATAGATGGATCGGTTTCTCTCTTTCCGAGAAGCTGTGGAAGATTTTCAACAACAGAAACCTGTCCGCAGGGAGAGCACAGACCCCAGTTCTCGGATGGATTATTGATAGATTTGAGAAGAGTAAGAGAAAGAAGGATGTTGCGATAATCGAGGATTTCGGGATTTTTGTGGATGACAGCGAGATTATTAAGCTCCTGAAGAGCAAGCTAAAAAACAAAAAGAAAGTAAAGGTCAGGATAGAAAAAATAGATGAGAGGGTTGAGGAAAGAGTTCTTCCACCATACACCACAGAAAGTTTGCTGATCGATGCCGGAAGGATCCTCAAAATACCTGCCAGAGAAGCTATGAGCCTCGCCCAAGATCTCTTCGAGAATGGTCTTATAACATACCACAGGACCGACTCAACCAGAGTGAGCGATGATGGTCTCAGAGTTGCAAAGGAATACTTAGGAGAGGACTTCCGAGGAAGGCACTGGAGTTCAGAGGGTGCTCACGAATGCATAAGGCCAACAAAGCCATTTGATAAGAACACTGTTATGAGATTGATCGAGGAGGGCATACTCTATGCCGAGAAGCTAACCTTCAGGCACTTCGCATTATATGATCTGATATTCAGGAGGTTCATGGCCTCTCAGTCCACAGCAGAGATACGATTTGAAAGATACTCCATATCCCTTAACGGAAAAATCATCGAGCATGAAATACCGGTTTCAGCCAGAGGCAGAAGCTACGAACTGTATAAATCGGTGCTGCTGAGAGAGCCTCTTCCGAGGGGGGAGGCTGAAGTTAGCGTTAAAACAATAAAGATAGCTGAAGCGAAGCCACTAACTCAAGCAGAAGTTGTTGGTCTTATGCGGGAAAGAAAGATCGGCAGACCATCAACATACGCAACGATAATTGACAAGCTGTTCCTCAGACGCTATATTTTCGAGAAGAATGGGTTTCTGATCCCATCCAGGCTCGGAATGGATGTTTTTTCATACCTGTCCAAAAATTACGGCAAGTTCGTTTCAGAGCATAGGACGAGAGAGCTTGAGGAGAAGATGGAAGAGATAGAAAAAGGGATTCAGGATTACTATCAGGCTTTAAAGGAACTGTACGAAGAAATAAAAGAGATAAAATAATTTCTGAAATTTTTATTAAAATTTCCCAACAGACAATTATATAATGCATTAATACATAATAATAAACATGGAAAGGAAGTACTTTGAGCTTGGTGATCTCGCAGAATACTCGCCAAAGCTGTTCGGAATCCCTACCTGGACAAAACTGGATGAAATGTTCTACAGGATTGAAAGAGAGGGTGATAAGTTTGTAAGGAAACCTCTCAACGGCTTACCTCAT
This sequence comes from Archaeoglobus sulfaticallidus PM70-1, assembly GCF_000385565.1. Taxonomy (NCBI): domain Archaea; kingdom Methanobacteriati; phylum Methanobacteriota; class Archaeoglobi; order Archaeoglobales; family Archaeoglobaceae; genus Archaeoglobus; species Archaeoglobus sulfaticallidus. Next base: position 2,038,918 of record NC_021169.1, read on the forward strand.
CTCGCTGTTATAAACATCACAGGAATTCCAGATACCGGAAAGAGCATTCTTGCTGAACAGTTTGCGATCACTCAAGCGAATCTCGGCTATAAGGTTCTATTCGTAACTGTGGAGAGTCCCGCAGAGTTTCTGTATCTGGCTTTAAAAGAGAAGAGCCTGGCTTTAGGTTACAATTTTGAAAAAATAGAGAAGAATATTGTTGTCATTGATGCATCACAGGATGATGATCTGAGGGAGGAGCCAAAAACTCTTCTTGACACAATGGCATACGCAATAAAGGAGAAGAGGACGAACAATACAGTCATAGACAGCATAACAGGTCTTTACGAGCACAAAGAGGTTATGGCAAGGCAGATAGTGAGAAAGTTCTTCAACTTCCTGAAGAAGTACAGGCAGACCGCACTGCTCGTATCACAGAAGAGATCTGCTCAGGCGAGCGAGAGTGCTGAAGCTGCTGGAGGATTGGCTGTAGCGCATATCGTCGATGGGACAATTGTGATGGACAAGAAGATAATCGAAACGAAGTGGGATGTTAACCTGTACAAGAAACCGATCGGGAGTGTTATAAGAACGATCAGGATCGATGGCTGCAGGCTGACCGCCCATGACTCAAGAACATGGGTTTTCGAGATTACAGAACACGGAACGATAAATATCCTGAAACCATTAGAAGAATATGTGGGGTGGTATCATGGAAATAATAAAGAAGGTTGATAGTGGAATAGACGAGATGGCTGAGAAAGTTTTCATGAACTCGATAAAGATTCTTGGCGGTTTGAGAAAGCTCATAGACTACAGAAACCTCACATGGCTTCCGAGCCTTGCTGAGGCCGCATATGTCATCGTGCTGAGAAATGAAGGGATGAAAACTTACAGAGAAATCGCTGAAGAGCTTGGAATAACCGAGAATACCGTAAGAAACATAGTCAACGCAGATGAGAAAGAGGTTGAGATGTACATCAAAGGCGAGATCGAGAAGGTTGACGAGCATGTGGCTGGTGGAATAGCCAAACTGGCATACAAGAAACTGAAGCAGAATAAAGATTTTTAACAATTATTCCAACCTGAAGATACACCAAAAGATTTAAAACTACAGCAATCCCTTCTTCCTTGGATTGAGCCGATGAATGATGACATCATGGAAGGAGGTGTATGATATGGTGTATGTAAGGTTCGATGTTCCGGATGAGGTTCAGGATACCGCTCTTGCCCTGCTTGAGAAGTTCAGGGAGACTGGGAGGATCAAAAAGGGAACAAACGAGACGACAAAGGTCGTGGAGAGAGGTCAGGCAAAGCTCGTGTATATTGCGACGGATGTTGAGCCACCAGAGATAGTAGCTCATCTGCCACTGCTCTGCGAGGAAAAAAATGTTCCGTACATCTACATAAAATCAAAGAGTTCCCTTGGACAGGCTGCTGGTTTGCAGGTGAACTGTGCCGCTGTAGCGGTTGTGGATGAAGGAGAGGCTAAGAAAGAGCTCAGAGACCTCGTTACCAAGATCGACGGTTTGAAGAAGTAATTATTACTTTAATTTTGCTGAGAGGTGAAGATAATGGCAGAGGATGAAGACATTCAGCCTGCAGAGGTTATAGAGATAATTGGCAGAACGGGCATGCACGGAGAGGCCACACAGGTTAAGGTCAGGGTACTCGGTGGAGAGAACAAGGGAAGGATCATAACGAGAAATGTTTTCGGCCCGGTCAGGGTTGGAGATGTACTGATGATAAAGGAGACCGCAAGAGAAGCAAAGAAACTTGCGATAAAGTAAGATAAAGTAAGGTGATCCAGATGGAAACCCATGTATGCAGTTTTTGCGGCTACGAGATAGAAGTTGGCACAGGAAAGATGTATGTCAGAAGGGACGGCAGAGTATTCTATTTCTGCTCCGGAAAGTGCGAGAAGAACATGCTGAAGCTCAAGAGAAATCCAAGAAAGCTCAAGTGGACGAAGAAGTATGCCAAAAAGTAGCTGATGCAATGGTTGATGCCAGAATAGATGCAATGGTGATATCATGGAGAGGACTTTCGTGATGATAAAGCCCGATGGAGTAGAGAGAGGTGTTATAGGAGAGGTCATCAGCAGAATAGAGAGAAAGGGCCTAAAAATAGTCGCAATGAAGATGATGAGGATTAGCGAGGAGCTTGCCCAGAAGCACTATGCAGAGCATAAAGAAAAGCCATTTTTCGGTGCACTGATTAGCTACATCACAAGCTCTCCAGTGGTTGCGATGGTTGTTGAAGGAAAGAACGCAATCAGGGTTGTAAGAACAATAGTCGGAGCAACGAATCCAGCAGAGGCAAACCCAGGAACGATAAGAGGAGATTTCGGAATGGATGTCGGAAGGAATATAATCCACGCCTCGGATTCTCCTGAATCCGCAAAAAGGGAAATAAACCTCTTTTTCAGCCCAGAAGAGATTTTGGATTACGAAAGAGCAATCGATAAGTGGATTTACGAATAAACATTATTTTTTTAAGGTTTTAGAGCCATGAGTAAGAAAAGTAAAAAGGACAAGGACAAACAACTCAGAACTCCAATTGTTTCCGTACTTGGCCATGTAGATCATGGCAAGACAACCCTGCTAGACAAAATAAGGAAAGGCAGGGTTACTGCAAAGGAGGCTGGAGGAATAACACAGCATATCGGTGCAACCGAGATACCAATAGAGATGATAAAGAACATCTGCAAGGACATCTGGAGAAAAGAGGTTGAGCTTCCGGGACTGCTCTTCATCGACACACCAGGACACAAAGCGTTCACAAACCTCAGGAGAAGAGGAGGCGCTTTAGCAGATCTGGCAATTCTGATAGTTGACATAAATGAGGGGTTCAAGCCCCAGACTGAAGAGGCTCTCTCCATACTGAGGACTTTCAGGACACCCTTCGTCGTTGCTGCAAACAAGATAGACAAGATTCCAGCATGGCAGAGTCCCGGCTTTGTTCCATTCCTCAAAAGCTACAGCATGCAGGAAGATATAGCAAAAAACAGGCTTGACAACAAAATATATGAACTGATAGGCAAGCTATACGAGTTCGGTTTCTCAGCCGACAGGTTCGACAGGATAACCGATTTTACGAGAAATGTCGCAATAATCCCCATTTCAGCCCTTACAGGAGAGGGAGTTCCAGAGCTTCTGCTGGTTCTTGTAGGATTGGCCCAGAGGTTTCTGGAAGATAGCCTCAGACTCCATGTAAGCGGTAAGGCAAAAGGAACGATTTTAGAGGTTAAGGAAGAGAAGGGAATGGGAATTACATGCGATGTCATTCTCTATGATGGTACGCTCAAAGTTGGAGACAGGATAGCCATAGCGATGAGAGATGGTGTAAAGGTTACCCATGTGAAGGGCATACTCAAGCCCAGACCATCTCAGGAGATGAGACTTGAGAGCAAGTTCAGGAGTGTTAAGAGCGTTGTCGCGGCTGCGGGTGTGAAGCTGATAGCTGCAGATCTCGAAGGAGTTCTTGCAGGAAGCGAGTTCGAGGCAATTGAATCAGAGAAAGACATTGAAGAGTTCAGAAAGAGGCTTGAGAAAGAGTACGAGGAAATAGAGATCAGAACCGATGAGGAAGGTGTGGTGCTGAAAACCGATACGCTTGGATCACTCGAGGCATTAATAAACGAGCTTAAGGATGCTGGGATAAAGATAAAGAATGCTGAAGTTGGTGATGTTGACAAAAGGGATGTTATCGAAGCTTCAGCAAACAGGGACGAGCTTAACAGAGTTATAATAGCCTTCAGCGTTAAGCTGCTTCCCGGAGTTGAGGAGGAGGCGGAGAAGTATGGTGTCAGGGTGTTCAGAGATGAGATAATCTACAGCTTGATAGACAGCTTCGTGAAGTGGAGAGAGGAAGAGAAGAGGCTGAGAGAAAAACAGAAGATTGAGGAGCTTGTTAAGCCATGTAAGATAAAGCTCCTCAAGGAGTACATCTTCAGAAGGAGCAAGCCAGCTGTGGTTGGCATAAGGGTTCTCGCCGGAGAGCTGAAGAGAGATGCGAAGCTAATAAAAGCCGATGGGTCTCCAGCAGGCTCAGTAAGAAGCATGCAGAAAGAGGGCGAGAATGTCCCGGTGGCAAAAGAGGGAGAGGAGCTTGCGATATCCATCGATGGTGTCACAATAGGGAGGCAGCTCAACGGAGATGAGGTGCTGTATGTCGACGTTCCTGAAAGGCATGCGAGAGTCCTCGAAAAGGATCTGATGGACACATTAAGCGAGGAGGCGAAGAAGGCATTTCAGGAGTTCCCTGAAATTAAGAGAAAAGTTAACCCGTTCTGGGGTAAATGATGTGGTAAATGGAGAGATAAAATTAAATTCACTCTGTAATCGTATGGTAATCGTATGAATAGGAGGTGATTGATGTGGAGTTTAAGGTCGTGATTTCCGATCCTTCAACTGGAATGGCTTATCAGAAGGTTGTTAGCGGAGCGAACGCTAACAGGCTCATCGGGAAGAAGATTGGAGATGTTATAAACGGAACGCTCGTTGAACTCCCGCCAGATTATGAACTGAAGATTACTGGCGGAAGTGACAAGGATGGCTTTCCGATGAGGAAAGACCTTCCGGGAAATGTCAGAAGAAGGTTGCTTCTCGCCGGAGGAGTTGGATACAATCCAAATGAGAGGGGTTTGAGAAGAAAGAAGATGGTAAGGGGCAATGTCATAAGCAGGGACATCGTTCAGATAAACCTCAAGGTTGAAAAGGCTGGAAAGATACCCCTCGCCGAGTTCTTCAAAGAGTAATAGGGTTAAGCGATAAGCAATCACAAAACAGAAAGAGCAGCATGGGACTACTCGAAGACAAGGTAAGGGCGAGGAATTTTTATCGCCACTTCTCCAAAATTTATGACAGGATTAATCCCATTTTCTACGCAGACCACATGCTCGAAAAGGTCATTGAGATGGCAGAGATCGAGGAAAGAGATCTGGTTCTCGAGGTTGGCTGTGGAACGGGCTTCACGACTGCTGGAATTGCGAGCAAAGTTCCTCAGAGCGGCATAGTCGCCGTTGATCTCACACCGGAGCAGATGAGAAAGGCCATTCAGAAACTGCCATATGTTAACTACATACGGGGCGATGCCGAAAATCTGCCTTTCAAAGACAACACATTTGACTCAGCAATCTCTGCGGGAAGCATAGAGTACTGGCCCAATCCAAAAAAGGGGATAGCAGAGATGGCAAGAGTAACGAAGGAAGGCGGAAAGGTTGTTGTTCTTGCTCCAAGAAAGCCAGATAACCTCCTCGTCAGAAAGTTCGCTGAGAGCATAATGCTCTTTCCCTCAACCCAGCAATGTGTTGCATGGTTTGAGGCTGCTGGGCTGAAGAACATACGGTTTGTTGAAACGGGCCCGAACATCTTGTGGAGAAAGCTCGTGGTTATTATCTCCGGAGAGGTTTCTGAGTAGGTAGGAGATGAGGTGTTTATATGAGCTATTTTGATACCAGCAAGGATTTCAGAATTCTGATGGCTGAGAAGGCAATTGTTGAGCTTGAAAAGCTCTTCAATGTGCTTAAATTGCAGAAAAGGAAGGAATATGTCAGAAAGATGAAGGATCTGTACAGCAAGGTTCAGAACCTCAAGTACTCCTATGTTGCTCCGGACGGTATTAAGGCGCTTGATGATTTTAAAGAAATCGTTACCTCAACCAAGAAATTCAAAGAGGATGTCAGAAAGCTTGATAGAGATGCACAGGTCATCAAAGCCCTTTACTGGCTTGAATATCTTGAATCTCTCCCAGAGTTGATGGACAGAGGTATGATCTCCCAGCCATATGAATGCATAAAGTACTACAGAGGAGAGATAGTCTCCATAAAAGAGCTCGACAGGCTATGGCTTTGCGGTGTTGATTGTGGGTTCAAGCTCAACATCATAACCAACAGTGAGAAGTTTAAGCAGGGAAGCTATGCTGTGGTTGCATACCTCCCGCCAAGAGAGTTCGGGAAATATACAAGCGAAGGAATGTTCGTTGATTTATTGGATGGTGAGAAAGGAGAGGTTAGCCTAGGTGAGGTTAAGAACCTCAACCTCAAGGAGGTTTCATCAATCATCATGGATTTGCTGAAGAGTTAGAAAGCTAAGTTGAGAAGCTAAAAAGAGCTAAAATGGAAATTAAAAATTAAATCCCCAGAAACCTTTCGAAAGCTTCCAGATTTACAAAGCTCTCAAAAAGTTCTCTCATCCGTTTCAGCTTTATTTCACTCTTGATTCTCGACTTTCCAAACATCTTCTCCAGCCTTTCCGTTGTTGTCAGCGTATCCTCGCTGACAAGCAATACCGGTACGCCCTTGCTTTCAGCCCTATCGAGTATGAACTTCGACGGTCTCAGATTTCCTGTGAGGATTATCAGCTTGATGTTTGGTATTTCTAAAGCAACTACCTGCAGGTCTGCTCTGTCTCCACCGGTGACGAGGGCAGCATTTTTAGCCCTCCTGAAGTACTCGATCGCACTGTTCGGGGACATTGCCCCGACGATTATGTTCTCAACTATCATGTCCTCTCTCGGCTCCACGAGATACTCTGCCTTGAGATAATCCTTTATCTCGTCTATGAAAACCCCTCCGACAATAACATCCCTCGGAATTATTCCAAGAATCTCCAGATCGTTTCTCTGAAGTAGCGAGCCTGCAACACCTTCGATGTACGATCTCTTGTATCCTGTCAGCTTGTTGAAGATGACAGCCTTAAGCCTCTCTCCGAACACGCTCTTTGCGGTGAGAATCCTATCCAGAACAAAATCCTCCGAATATCCTGCAATGAGCAGAGCTTTCAAGTCCAGCAGTTTGGAAACGGATATGTCTCCAAGTTCTACCGCTGAGCCTATCTTGTAGTCTATTGAGCCTTCAACAAAAACAAAATCCTTTTCCTCTTTTATTCTATCAAATGAAGCTGATACAACCTTCTTAAGCTCGTTTGGATCCGCTATGTTTATGAACTCCGCATACGGAGCGTTCAGAACTATCGGGCAGATATCATCTATTTCATCCTCAACACCAATCATTTTGGATGTGTTCAGGGCATCACCATCAACCAGCTTTCCATCATGATACTCGGGAGATGTGCCGAGTGGCTTGAAATATCCAACAGAGTAACCCTTATCAAGAAGGTAAGATGCCATGGCAATGATCATGGAGCTTTTTCCGGCATCACCCTCTACTGAAGAAACCATTATCCCCTGCATTGAAGTTAATCTGTGAAGTTAGTATAAATTACTTGCTCTCTTAAGGAGATGAAGAGATGGATTATTCCAATCAAGTCTCTGATGGCTGAAGAACTGGGTCGGTTATGCTGTTACAGCAATAATAATTGGTTGCTGGCATATAAGGTTTATTATACTTGGCTCAAAATAGCTTCTGTTCGCCCGATTCACGCTTTTTCAGATCCTTTAGAATAAAGATATATAACATCTACAAAAGAGGTCTGCCTTCCCTTTCCTCTTTTTAACCAACTCAAACGATTCGCCTAATTAGACATAAAATAACCTCCCTCAAAGCTTTTAATTTTAAAATTTGCTTTTCCACCAATATGTATTAGCTAATTCGCAACTTTTAAGTATAATCACCAGTTTAATCTCTCTACAGAAAACTACTCAACACATAAAAGTATTAGAAAAGGATTTTGAGGAATACCTTCTCAGGCTCCTGAAAGATCTTAAAAAATTCATTAAAGAATTATTGGAAAAAAGAGTAGAGGGGGTTAAAAAATGAGCTTCAAAACCATACTCAAATACTACAATCCCTCAACAGGCACAAAAGCATCCTCTACTGTAGAAATTACTCAAAACCAGTTACGCATCAAATCTAAAAATTCGGAAGAAATTATTTTCATTGACTTCATAAGTTCTATGACTTTAAAGAAAAATCCAAAACGGAACTACTTGGTTGCTGGGATACTCTTAATTCTGATTGGTCTGCTCATTGTTGTATTTGCCAAACAGATAATCTCGGCTCTAAAGATTAACGATGGTCTCATAACTTCGTTTGTAATCTTTAACGGTGGAGCTCTGGTTATTGTAGGGATTATCTTGTTAATTTTATGGTGGCTCGTTAGAAGCTTCATTTTGATCATAAACCAACTTAGTAACACTGTTTTACTCAGTAATAGAACTGAAAAGCCGTTAAGAACCATTTATGAAAAAATTATCGAAATAAGAGCTGGTAAAAACAGAACTTCTCCGAAGGATCCTGGCAATCATATCGGAGAGTTGGAGGAATAAAAGGACGTATCTTATTCCTCATGCAATTTCTTTGCCAACTGCCAGCCATCATTCGTTAATCCATAGCTCATGCCGGAAGGATGGGGCTTGTTATAGAGATATCCTAATTTCACGAGCTTCTTGACTCTACTCTTAATCATTCCATGCAGGTGTTTGGGATATCCTTTACAGATGAATTCGATGGGGAAATGCGCTTTCTTACTCTTACCCGATCGCTTATATATTGTTACTATTATTGCCTTATCGAGTTCTGTAAGCTCCATCTGATGGAATATTTTTTTCGTCTTAATTTATATAGTTTTCGACTATAAAGTTTCTGGGATATTTTAAAACCAACATAAAGTTTATATAGGTTCTGTTAAAGTAGTAAAATCCAAGCAAGGATATTTCAGGTGTCTGAAATGTTAGAATTACAAAAGAGATATGCCGAGGAATTCGTCTACGAATTCGTGAACAAACATAGTGGTTTGAGTGTGTATGAGATAGCCAAGAAACTCGGGTGGAGTTCTGGAAAGGTATACAACATAATCAAATCGCTCGAAGAGATGGGTTTGGTAAAGACCTCCTTGGAAGTTGAAGGGGGGAGGGCAAAAAGAAAGGTATATCCAGTTTCCTGGGTAGAGCTTTTGCCTGAAGATGTAAAATCCTAAAAATATAAATAAAATTATTGATGAATAAAAAGCTTGATTTATTCTTCAACCAATTTTTCCAGCTTTTCTTCGAGTATTTTTTTCCAGGTTGGATCCAAGTAGCTTTTCTATGACTATATCCTCAGCCTCTTTGTCCAGCTCGATGAACTTAATATCGAGCGCTACACCGCACCAGCGACACCTCACAGCATCAGCCCTGTTAACCATTCCACAGTTGTAGCACTGCTTTGGTTTCAGTGGGTCCTCTTCCTCTTTCTTCTCCTTGACAAGCCCGTAATGTTGCAGCAGATATATGTCCGCATCATCGTCCCTGAGCTTTGCGTACCTCTTCAACCACCTGGATCCGGGAACCAGTCCGTGACGCCTGCATAACTGCAGGTCTGTCAGCACCTTACCTCTCCCCGTTATGCTCGTGTGTCTGAAGAGATAATGAAAGATCCTCTTCTTCAGTCCTGCTCTTTCCTTGAGTCTCTGCAGGATCTGATAATATGCTTCTTCGGTTATATGCTTGATTTTTCCAGCCCTGTGTGCGTTCAGATCAATCCATAATGGAGCGTCGGGATCATCCCTCGCAGGATGAGCTTCAAGCCACTCCAGAACATAAGGTATGCTGAACGTCAGCCTGGGCGCCCTCGTGAAAGTCTTGCTCTGATGGATGTTTACCTTAATGCCGAGGTCGTCCCTTCTTATGTGCTTCAGCTGCAGTGTCAGGAGCTCCTCGGGTCTGCATCCAAGATCGTAATGCATTGCTATGAGGGCCGAATCCCTCACACGTCTGCAGGCTTTCAGCAGCTTGAAGAAGTCGTCCGCGGTTATCAGATCGTCAGCCGTCAGCTCGTTGTCGACTTTATCCCTGACCTTGAAGTACTTGTTGAGTTCCTCTTTACCCAGCCAAGTGTTAAGTCTTCTCAGAGCCTTCTTATACTCGTTTCTTGTCGCAATCCCGTCTTTACCTCGTTTCGGTTTAAAGCTTTCAATTGCGATGGCGAGCTTTCTTGCCGTGGCTTCGTCCAGATCCTTCAGGCTACCATTGAGAACATCCCTGAAGTTCTGGCAGATCTGTCTTAACGACTGCAGTTCCCTGTGCAACCTTGGAAGGCTTATTCCCTGCAGCCTGAAGTATTCATAATAGTCCATAATCAGCCGTTTATTTCCATCTGATATGTCGGAATTAAGCATATTGTTAAGTTCTGCCTTTATTCTTCCCTCGTAATCGACCGCTCGGAACATCACACAGAATAGGATTACCATTCTATTTAAACACATACGGGATTTTAAGAGATTACAGAGCGCCCGGGCCGGGATTTGAACCCGAGGCGAGGGCTCGACAGGCCCCCATGTTAGGCCGGACTACACCACCCGGGCTCTGGTGTTAAATTCATCAAACCGTGCATAATTTAAAACTTACGCTAGAGCAGAAGTTGAAAGAAGTCTGACTCCCAAAGTCTAAACCCTTAAATATTGACTCACCAGTCCAGAGATAGTGTATGCAGTAATCCTCGCTGGAGGGTATGGTAGGAGACTCGGTTATACCGAGAAGGGCCTAATAGAAATAGGTGGCAAACCAATTATTTCGAAAATAATAGATTCGCTTACCAAATTTGAAATAATAATCTCCTGCAGAGATGAGAATCAGGCAGAGAAGTACGAAAGATTTGGAGAGGTTGTTGTTGACATTCTCAAAGACTTTGGCCCCCTGTCAGGAATCCATTCCGCGCTGAAAAAGATTGGTGAGAGGGCTGTTTTCATCTCAGCAGATATGCCCTTTGTGAAGCAGGAGATTTGCGAAGCCATATACAGAGAATGTGAAGGATACGATGCTGCCATACCAATATGGAATGATGGAAAGCTTGAACCAACCCTATCCGCATATTCCCCAGCAGTTACAGAAAAAATTGAGCAATGCTACAGAAAAAACATAAGAAAGGTTCTGTGCGCCATTCATGGGCTTGAAAAAGTTAAGTACATTCCAATAGAAAACTTAAAGCAGTATGACAGAAAGTTAATTAGCTTTATGAACATTAACACTCCCGAAGACCTCAGAAAAGCTGAAATTATCCTGAAGACGGTGGTTCAAGATGTTAATTGACAGGTTTAACAGGAAGATAACCAACCTGAGGATATCTGTTACCGACGCCTGCAACCTCAACTGCTTTTACTGCCATAAAGAGGGTTACTGTGTCAAAGGATCCAGTCCGGATGTTCTGTCCGTGGAGGATATAGCTGAAATCACAAAGGCATTCTACGAGCTTGGAATCAAAAAGGTGAAGATAACAGGAGGAGAACCTCTTCTTAGAAAAGATATCCTCGACATAATATCGGTCATGCCCGATTTTGAGGAGATCTCGATGACAACCAACGGAACCCTCCTAGATAAATACGCATACGAGCTGAAAGATGCTGGATTGAACAGAGTTAACATAAGCCTCGACAGCCTCAATCCAGAGACCTACAAAAAAATAACTGGAGGAGAACTCGAAAGAGTGCTTTCAGGTCTTGAATCAGCAGTTAATGCTGGACTGACCCCTGTAAAGCTGAACATGGTTGTGATGAAGGAGGTAAACGAAGACGAGATTGATGACATGCTGGAATTCACATCGAAATACAATGAAGATGATGTGAGAGTTATACTCCAGATAATAGAGCTTCTCAAGCTTCCGGAGCTTGAAGATTACTACATGGACATAAGCAGCATAGAAGAGAGAATAGCAAAGAAGGCAATAAATTTCAGGATAAGATCTATGCAGAAAAGGAAGCAGTACCACCTTGGAAGTTCGGTTGTCGAGTTCGTCAAACCAGTTGACAACACCGAGTTCTGTTATAACTGCAACAGGATAAGAATAACGAAGGATGGAAAGATCAAGCCATGTCTGATGAGAAACGATAATCTTGTCGATGTTAGAGGACTGAAAGGATATGCGCTTAAGGAGAAAATATTTCAAGCTGTGAACATGAGAGAACCTTACTTTAAAAAGAAAAGCAGAGAAGCTAGGTAAGAGGTGATAGATTGAGTGATCTGGAAGGAGATGTAAAGCTGAGTATAGATGGAAAGGAAATCCCCATGAACCCGTATGTCCAGAAAGTCTTTCTGAGAGTTATACTGGCTCTGGTTTCTACTTTGAAGGGAGTAGATGATAACTGGAGTCATCTGGAGATATCCATAGACAGGTGAGTTGCTTGAGCTACCACTCACTTGTGAGAGATAGTCTATCAAAAGCTACGGAATATGTCCCCGGAAAGGATGCAGATTATGTCAAAAGAAAGTATGGTGTGGAGAGAGTTGTAAAGCTCGCTTCAAACGAGAACCCCTATGGAGCGAGCCCTAAAACGATAGAGTCCTTCCAAAAGTTCACAGCCTTTCATGTATATCCTCCAAAACAGCCTGAAGAACTGATCGAGAAGATCTCAGAGTACATTGGCGTTGACAGCAACAGAATAGTCATCTGTGCCGGAATAGATGGTGTTCTCGAGTGTCTGTTTAAAATATTCATTGAGAGAGGAGATAGCGTTGCAATTGCACCACCAACCTTTCCTTACTACCACATCTTAGCAGATATTTCTGGAGCGAAAAAGGTCTATCTAAAGAGAGATCAGAATTTTATGATTGCCGAAAAGGATGAAAATGCAAAGCTGACCATAGTCTGCTCACCCAACAATCCTACCGGAAACACCGAAAGAGAAGAGATCGTCAGAGAGATCGTCGATGGCAGAGGCATAGTTTTCATAGACGAAGCCTATGCAGAATTTTCTGATGATGACATGGTTGATTTTACGGAAGAGGAGAATGTTGTGCTTGCAAGGACCTTCTCGAAGGCTTTCGGTCTTGCAAATCTCAGAATAGGCTATGCTGTGGTTCCAGAATGGATGAAGAAGTACTTCATGATGGTGAACACACCATTCCCAATTTCAACACCTGCAATAAATGCTGCGATTTCAGCACTTGAAGATATAGACTACATGAGGGATACCGTTGAAAAAATAAGAGATGAAAGGGATAGAGTTTACCGGGAGTTAAAGAATGTGGGTGTTGAAGTGTACCCATCTCAGGCGAACTTTCTATTCTTCTCGCTAAAACAGTTCAACCTGCCAGCAAGCCAGTACTGCGAGGAGCTGATGAAGAGAGGGGTTATAGTCAGGGACTGCTCATCATTTATTGGCTGCGATGAGTACAGCGTTAGAGTATCAATAGGTAGAAAGGAAGACAACGATGTGTTTCTGGATGCAACCAGAGAGATTCTGGAGGATCAGGAATGATTTTCGCTCTAACTGGTACTCCAGGAACTGGAAAAACCTCGGTTGCCAGAATGCTATCTGACATCTACGATGTCAGGAGCGTTAAGGAGATCGCTGAAGAGAACGATTGCATAATCGATGTTGAAGATGACTCACTTGTGATAGATATCGATTCACTTTCTGAAATAGTCAGGCAGTTCAGACAGCTCGATATCGTGATCGAAGGACATTTATCCCACCTGCTGTCTCCAGATGTCGTGATTGTTCTGAGATGCAACCCAAAGGTGCTGAAGGAGAGGCTGTTAAACAGAAACTGGAGTGAAGAAAAAATCAGGGAAAATCTCGAGGCAGAGGTTCTGGATGTAATACTCGTTGAATCTATAGAGGAAGTCGACAGAGTTTACGAGATCGATACCACAGACAGAAGTGTTGAGGATGTTGCTAAAATCGTGGTGGAGATAATAGAATTTGAAAAGAGAGGTATAGAGGCTAAAAACTTTAAGCCGGGAAGTGTTGACTGGATCTCTGTTCTGGGCGATGAGGTAGATGATTTTTTGAGGATTTAGCTACAGCAACCACTTAACCTTCTTATCATTGTCCCTCCTTGGCGGAACGGGCGGAGTTTTTGCGGGATAGCCGAGGGTGATAACAGCCACCAGCTTTTTGCCTTCCACTCCGAGAAAGCTGTTTATCTCATCCTCAACATGAACTGGCCCAGTCATCCAGCATGTCCCCAGGCCCATGGCGTGTGCTGCAAGCAGCATATTCTGGATTGCAGCTGAGACACTCTGAACATCGCTGTAATCATCTCCCGTGGGGGTGTAGTATGCGAAGATCATCACCGGAGCGTTGCCGAGAGTCTTGAAGAACTGCTTGGTGAGGGCAATAACCTTTGGAGTTTCTTTAAAGAACCTCTCAAGCCTGCCAAGGATGTAATCAAAGCTTTTCTCTATCGTTTCCTGCAACTCTTTGAGCTTCTCTCCAGACACAACCACGAAATACCACTGCTGGCGATTCATCGCAGATGGGGCCCACATTGCCAGCTCAAGCAGTTCCTCAATCTTCTCCCTCTCAACTTCCTTGTCGAGGTAGAATCTATGGCTCCTTCTCTCCATCATCACCTTTTTTACGCAATCAAAACAATCCATAGCTCAAATAAAAAACCTTAATTAATAATCTTTTTGATTTTTGCCTTGATTTTTATTCTTTTTTCCATTTTTGTGGCAAATCTTTTTGAATCAAAAAACCATAATCAATCAGGATTTGCATTGCTACCCTTCTCCACAAGCAATTCGAGGTTGTCCACGGCAAGCTCTCCTTTCAAGTAAACCCTCTCGGGAAATATTGCCTCGAAATTCTCATAGGGTGTCCACTCGGCTTTGGTATGCAGCTTTTCAGCTTTTATTTTTCTAACCCTCTTCAGGTTGAACACGGCAAGGTTCGCGTAGTTCCCAACCTCAATCGCTCCATATCCCTCGAACCCGAATATTCTCGCTGGATTCACGGCTATTAGATCAACAACTCTCCTCACGCTCACCAGACCCTTCTTCATCATGCTCACGAGCAATGGATATGTTGTCTCCACTCCCGGAAATCCCGGTTTGCCGTGTTTCTTATCCTCAATTGTATGTGGAGCGTGATCGCTCGCGATCATATCTGCAACAGGCAGGCTGTTGAACATCAACTCAGCCTCAACCTTGCTCCTCAGAGGAGGGTTAACATTCATGAATCCGGGCTTGAAGTAGTCCTCATAGTTGAGGATGAAGTGGTGAGGTGCAACCTCAAAGGTTGAATCCGAGTCGGATATTTTCATTGCAGAATCGTAGGTGGATATGTGGCAGAAATGGAAGTTTCCAAGCTTCAGGCAGTTCTCGACAGCCTTTATCTCAGCCTCAGGAGGTCTGAGCTCATGTCCAAGTCCCTTAACGAGTTCAGGCTGTTCTGCATGGACTGTTATGAGCTTCGATGTTGCATCTCTCAGGGTCTTAATCGCATCAAAACCTATCTGCATGTTCTCATCATCGTGCTGCAGAAACACCTCGCCTATCGCAGGAATCCTGTACTTTTCCTCAATCTCCTTGATGTAATCGATTATCCTGTCAGCATTGCTGTTTGTAAGGGCTATGTTCAGAAAATAGTCAATGTACGAATCCTTCTCAGCAATCTCCATCCTCTTAAAGTAAGTCTCAGGATTATCGATTACTGGCCTGGTGTTCGGCTGATCCACAACCAGACAGATTCCACCATATAACGCTGAAAGAGAGCCAGTCTCTATAGTTTCCTTCTCCCTCTCATCAAAATCCCTGAAATGAACATGAACATCAATTCCAGCAGGAAGGATCAATCCTTCTACCTTTTCCCCCTCAATCTTCTTATCTATTTTCTTAATTCTTCCATCCTCAATCTCGATTCCTGCCTCTATAATTTCCCCTCTGTAAAACAACTTACCGCTGATGGCTTTCATCACTTTAAAAATTCAGAACAAAGATTTATATACTATTCGTAGTGAATAAAATAACCAAGGGGAGATGAATATGAAATCTATTGTGGAGGAAGCTCTTCAGAGGGCTGAAAGGGAAAGAATGTCGAGATTTGAGGAACCAGAAGATGTTGAGGACGAGATAATCCAGCTACTCCACGAATTAAAGACCGTAATCAAAGTGATCGGTGTTGGTGGGAGTGGCTGCAACACCGTGTCGAGAATGTTCGAAACGGGTATCGAAGGAGCGGACCTCTATGCCGTGAATACTGATGTTCAACACCTTTACTACACTAAAGCTCATAAGAGAATCCTCATAGGGAAAAAGAGAACTAGAGGACTTGGAGCAGGAAGCCTGCCACAGGTTGGCGAAGAGGCTGCGAGAGAGAACGAGGAGGAGATCAAGAAGCTCGTAGAGGGTGCAGATCTGGTCTTCATAACCTGCGGCCTTGGTGGTGGAACCGGAACGGGTGCTGCACCGGTTATCGCAGAAGCTTCTCAGGAGGCTGGAGCCTTAACAATTGCCGTGGTAACCTTCCCGTTCTCTGCAGAAGGGGCAATAAGAAGACAGAATGCTGAAGCGGGGCTTGAAAGGCTGAGAGAGGTCACGGATACCGTTATAGTAATCCCGAACGACAGGCTGCTTGAGGTCGTACCTAACTACCCGATCCAGGCGGCTTTCAAGGTTGCAGATGAAGTGCTGGTGAGGGCGGTCAAGGGAATAACGGAGCTAATAACAAAGCCTGCACTCGTGAACCTCGACTTCGCCGATGTCAGGACAGTCATGGAGAAGGGCGGTGTGGCAATGATCGGGCTTGGTGAAGCCAGTGGTGAGGACAAGGCATCAGAGTCGGTGAGAAAGGCGTTGAAGAGTCCCCTGCTGGAAGTGGATATATCCGGTGCAAGGTCGGCTCTCGTCAATGTCACCGGTGGGCCAGACATGACGATAGAGGAGGCAGAGAGCGTTGTAGAGGAGATCTACAGCAAGATCGATCCGGATGCAAGGATAATCTGGGGTGCAATGGTAGACCCAGCGCTTGAGAATACGATGCAAACGCTAGTTATAGTGACAGGTGTCAGATCCCCACAGATACTTGGCAGAAAGGGCCTTCCAGTTTCAAGGAGGTTCGGGATAGACATCGTCAAATAGATCCTATTTTTTAATACTTTCCTCGAGCATATACCTTATTGGATACCTTCTCGCAACAATTTCAGTTTCTCCTCTCCTGATAGCTTCTATAATTGATCTTACTGAATTTTTTGACTTAACCACCGTTACACCATAGCCTATCGCTCTGCAAGAGTGAGCATCGCTTCCAGCAACAAAGCCCTTTCCATGATTTTTCGCCAGGCTAACAGCCTTTTTCGTGAAGATGCCGGAGATCGTTCGGGAGTTGAAGACCTCGACAGCATCAACGAACTCCACATATTTTTTTGCTCTGATCACACCGCTTCTGTAAAACTGATAGGGATGAGCCATTACAATCAGCCAGTTTCTGTCAACTTCCCTTATCGATGTTCCCTTATCCAGAACTTCCAGCTTTCTTTCATCGCCATAAATCAGAAAATGCCCTTCCTTGGCTGAAAGCTCATACCCTGGAAGTACGGTTATATCAAGTCCATTTCTCTCGACGAACTCCAAAGCCTTTAAAGAGCCTTCAAGGCTATCGTGGTCTGTAACTGCAATAACATCCAGTTTTTTCTCGATCGCACATCTGACCATATCCTCCACAGTATCTATACCATCGCTGAGGCATGAATGAGAGTGAAGCTCACATTTCAGCACGAAGATTTTTATCCCGTATTGGATTAAACCTTTTCGATGAAAATTCTCACGGTAACGGGAAGGCTGGCTGAAAAAGATGTGAGGAAATATGTTTCTGGCTTTGATGTTGATGTCTTCGTAGCAGACATCGATGTTGCCGCTTTCATACAGCCCAAGCATATTGAGAGGCTTGACCTAAGCAATTACGATCTCGTTCTCGTTCCCGGACTGACATCTGCTGACTGGAAAGCTTTTGAAAAAAGAAAGGGTACAATGGTCAGGTTAGGCCCAATTCACGCTTACGATCTTAAATCCGTAATTCCATTAGCTGAGAAGATTGAATTCAGCCACACCATCCCAGCCTGCAGGCTGATCCAGAGGGAGAAGGAGAGAGAGTCAATAGACGCTGTAGATAGCCTTGGAGATTTCGCGTTCAGGATTGGAGATGTTGAGATTGGTGGAAACACGAGGATGAAGGTCGTAGCAGAGATAGTTGATGCCACGAGGCTAAGCGAGAATGAGCTTGCTGAGAGGTTAAGGTATTACGAAGAGCATGCAGACATAATAGACCTCGGAATTCCACTCGATGAGAAGCCAGAAGAGGTTGAGAGAACAGTTGAATTCGCTAAAAAGATTACCAGGCTACCGCTTAGCATAGACACATTCGATGAGAGGCTAATAGAGGCCGCTATTAACAAAAGAATCGACATGGTTATGAGTATCTCAAGCAAAAACCTGTCAGCACTCGATTACATAGACGATCAGGCGGTGGTTGTTGTTGGAAGAAGCACCAGAGAGTTGCTTGAACTCACAGACACTGTCAGAGATAAAACCAGTAAGGTTATAGCCGATCCCGTGCTGGACCCCCCGCTGAACCTTGCAGAGTCGATTATGAGATATGCTGAATACAGGAAGGCTGACAGCATCACACCCATGCTGTTCGGGATAGGAAATGTCACCGAGCTTGTTGATTCTGACTCAATTGGAATCAATGCCGTCCTTGCCTTCATAGCGGAAGAGCTTTCAGCAAATCTCCTGTTTACGACCGAGGCGAGCGTTAAAACCACAGGGAGCATAAGAGAGCTCAAGATTGCATCCTACATGGCAAAAGCAGCGAAAATCAGGAACTCCTCACCCAAAGATCTTGGAATAAATCTCCTGGCTTTAAAGGAGAAAACAAGGCTTGAAAGCTGCAAGATACCTGAAAACTTCATTGAAGGACAGGAAAGCAGGGAATTTATCAGAGATCCCTGTGGGGATTTCAGAATCTGGATCTCAGAAGGCAGGATTGTCTGCTCTCATGACAGGGCTGTAATAGTCGGCAGAACCGCAAAGGAGATTTACGATGCTGCTGTTAAGATGGGGCTTCTTTCAAGGCTCGATCACGCATGCTACCTTGGCAGAGAGCTTGCAAAGGCAGAAATAGCCCTAAAATTAGGAAAGAACTATACTCAGGACAGGGATCTGGACTTCGGTTTTTACACGAGGGGGATCTTCCAGCGATGATCGCTCAGACGGGAGCATCGATATGGCATCTCCACTTCATATCAAAGACTTCCATCTCTGAACAAAAAAGAAACGGTTATATTTAGCTTTAACCGTTAGAGATTTGGTGATTGAAATGGTTAAAGTAGGCGTAGTTAAAATGGGTGCAATTGGAACGGCTCTTCTTGTTGAATACCTCCTTGATGAGAGGGCTGACAGAGAGGATATAACCGTAAGAGTTGTTACCAGCGGTGCGAAGATGCAGCCTGAAGAGGCTGAGATTGTAGAGAAAATGAAGGAGTTCGATCCAGATCTTGTTATCGTTGTATCTCCAAATGCTGCACTTCCGGGTCCAAAAGCTGCCAGAGAGGCTTTTGAGGGTAAACCGGTAATCGTTATCAGTGATGCTCCTGCCAAGAAAGCGAAGGAGGAATTCGAGGAGAAGGGATTCGGATACATACTCGTCAACGCAGACTCGATGATTGGTGCGAGGAGAGAGTTCCTCGATCCAACTGAGATGGCACTCTTCAACTCAGATGTTGTCAAGGTTCTCGCTGCAACCGGAGCGTTCAGGCTCGTTCAGGAGGAAATAGACAAGGTTATCGAGGCGTTGAAGGAAGGCAAGACTCCAGAACTGCCGAAGATTGTTGTTACTGCTGAGAAGGCCGTTAAGGCTGGGAACTTCAAGAACCCGTATGCCAAGGCAAAGGCTATGGCCGCATACTACATCGCCGAAAAGGTCGCGGACATCGATGTGAAGGGTTGCTTCATCGAGAGAGACCCTGAGAAGTACATCCCGCTTGTTGCAGCAGCCCATGAGATGATGAGAGTTGCGGCAATAGAGGCTGACAGAGCAAGAGAGATCGAGAAGGGTGGAGATTCCGTTTACAGAAACCCGCACGCAAAGGACGGCAAGATTCTCAGCAAGACTTCCCTTATGGAGAAGCCACAGTAAACCCTTCTATTTTTTATATTACTTGTATTTTTCACAAAACTTTTTTAAGATAAATTGGACAGAGGAAACGATTACTTTGACACTCACCCTACCAGCGGGATGATTCTTGCTTCTGAAGGTCTCACCTCCATCCGCACCCACATCGAGCTTTTACTCTCAGGTGCGTCGTCCACCCTCAGAAACAAGGGGTGTGCCAGCACCCCGTTAAACCCTTCTCCGTGGAGACGGGCTATATTTAGCACGCCGACAATGTCTCTGTGAGCCTTAACGCCGCAGTTCAGACATTTAAACAGCCTCTTGTGCTTCTTAACGTTTTTGGAACCGCACCAGAGGCAGCGAGATGAAGTGTATGCTTCGTTTACGAGTTTAACCTTGATTCCAAAGTTCTCTGCTGTTATCTTCAACCGATCGACGACATACCTGAAACTCCAAAAGTTGTGGATCATGAATTGATTTTTCTTCCGTTGTCGTTGTTATATCTCTGATGTGTGTTACATCGCCAACAACTATCTCTCCAACGCTCTTCGCATGGCGGAGCTTACAGCTATGATAACTTTGTCAGAAGTTAGTTTGAGAGATTTTCTCGATTCTGAACCTGACATTTACTCAACAAAAGACATAAAGGTCAGATATAGATGAAAGGTAAGATCGTTTCAATTCCATTTCCATTTACAGACCTTTCCGCATTAAAATTCAGACCTGCTCTGGTTTTATACGAGAGTAATAAAGATGTAGTCGTAGCTTTTATTTCATCGAAAATTCCACGACAATCAGCAGAATCGGATGTAAGAAGAAGTCAGCAAAGAAGAAGCTGAAGAACTCGATAGACTTTCCGAGGAGACAAGAAAAAGTGGAATTTTGCGGGAGAAGATCAAGGTTGATCTTGGTTTATGAGTTACGGAGTTCTCATCCATCCAAAGGTTGCAAAGGAAATCAAAGAGCTGCCAAAAGTCCATAGAGTAAAGTTATCAGAACTCAAGATATGTATGTCAAAACCTAGTTCCATTCAGGAAGTTTGACTTAAGGCCAGAAAGACAGATATAGAGTTCGATTAGGTGATTTTAGGCCAATTTACGAGGTTGTGCTTATAAGTAAGAGAAATGTAGATTCACAAGCATCGAGATGGAATCGATTTTCTTTTCTTAGAGATGTAAACGCTGACATACAGATTGGTTTCTCATTTTTCTTCAAACAGCATATGAATAATTTTTGAGACACTCCCGAAAATTATAGAGCGAAAGTTGAAAGATTCACTGAATTCATCAAAAATCTCCTCTAAATATCTTCTCAAATCTGTTTTCGGTTCAAATACTAAATCCCCATTACTAGCTTTTCTTAATAATGCTTTCAATCTTCTTGATGTCAGTTTCTCTAACCAAAACCGAGTTAACTTCAACCTCTTTTGCATGAGAGTGCATTCCAGCATCGTCTGTAATCAATACAGCATTTTTTATCCTGGCTAACGCTATAAAATATGAATCAAAACCTGAGCATCCGGTATCTATAGCAATTTTCCATGCAGAGTTAAATAAAACAGCTTCATCGACAACCTCGTAGGAATCGAGAATAGCTTTAGAGATTTTCATCGCAAGATCTCTGCCGGAAAGTCTTTTCGTAACTGCAGCAGTCTCGACGATACAAATCTTTGGGATGTAAACATCCACATCTGCATCTACCTCTTCCAACATTCTGATAATTTCCCTGCATTTTTTGTGTGTCTCTAACTCCCTTTTATAAATTTCATTGGATAATGATTTCATCGGTTTAAAAATGCTCTTTACTATAACAGATGTGTCAAATACGACACTATTCATAGTAGCTCTTGACTCTCATTTCCTCCAAAACCGTATTTACGTCCTCTTTGGCCTCTATTTCTCCCAATTCATCAAGCAATTTACTAAAACTTCCTTTGATTATTACCGAGACCTCGGTTTTTTCTGGCAAATCCAGTTTTTTCATGAGCTTAAGAACTCCATTCTCATATATTGCCTTGACTTTCATATTCTAAGTTATATTTCCCTTGCTTAAAATACTTTGCTTCAGACAAATGGTTTAGTGAACTACCCCCGCCCTTACGACGGGGCTTCGTGAGGAGTTTTCCCGTGCAAAGGCACGAGCCTTATCCTCACTGGCGGGGTTCACACCACCACTACTGAGTATCCGTCTTACGACAGACCCCCAGCTACTTTTTTCAGAATAGTTAGAGCACCATTAACACCCAGCATTTAATACACCACCACACCTTCCGCAGATGTAGAGGTCTCTGTGCTTTCTGTTGCTTTTGTTTACATCTCCGCAGACTGAACAGGTTTGAGACGTGTTAGGCTTCATCGACTTCAATGTAGTTTATTCCGTAAAGTTCTCACTTTGTCTTAAGCTTCTGCTTGAAAAGACCGTACGGGATGTAAAAATTTTATAGCCTCTTTTTTAATTCTTGGCATGCATGGGGGAAGAACACCAGAGGATGCCATCGACTTCTCGATATCCATCAATCCGTACAAGCCAGAGTGGATTGATGATGTATTCGAGAGGGCTGAAAAGCTATCATCCAGATACGTTTACTGGGAACATCTTGAGCAAAAGCTATCTGAGCTCGTAAAGAATGATGTCTCGGTTACTGCAGGAGCGACTGAGGCAATCTACCTGATAGGTATACACTTTCTGAGGGAACTCGAGAGTGTGGTAATCCCGAAGCCCACATACTCTGAATATGAGAGGATAGCGAGATTTTTCGGTTGCAGGGTTGTTGAAGTTCCACTATCCAATCTAGAAAGTATTGGTGACAGGCTATCGAGCAGTTCTGCCATATTCTTCTGTAATCCAAACAACCCAACCGGAAGATACTACTCACCGAAGGAATTGAAGCCACTGGTTGATGCGGTTGAAGATTCCCGCTCGATAATGTTTCTGGATGAGGCTTTCATGGACTTTGTTGAAGGATACAGATCCGTTGACTCGGAGAACGTTGTCAAGATCAGAACCTTCACGAAGAGTTACGGTTTGCCCGGAATAAGGGTTGGGTATGTTATTAACTTCGAGGAAGTTAAAGAGTACAGGATGCCATGGAGCATAGGCTCTGTCGGATATGCTTTCCTCGAAAAACTGATAGAAGATAAATTCAGCTTTCTCAAGCAATCAATGCCAAAAATCTGGAGAGAAAAAAGAAAATTCGAGTCCAAGCTTGGTGTGAAAGGCGATGCGAATTTCTTTCTGATGTACATGCCGGGTGCTGTTGAGTTTTTGAAATCTAAGGGAATTTATGTCAGAGACTGCAGTTCGTTCGGACTTGATGGTCACATAAGGTTCTCGATCAGGCTGCCAGAGGAGAACGACTTGCTGATAAAAAATTTGATTGAAGTTATGGGCTAACTCTCACCCTTTTTCAGCAAAGCATAAAGCTCATCCACCTTCCTCGCAACATCATCCTCCGAGAAACCATTCTTGGCTGCCAGATAAACCGCTCCCCCAGCTCCAACTCCCTCTTTAACATATCCCCTCTCATAATCCTGCAGTCCCTTGTATGCAGAACTGCTGAAATCCAGCATTGCTGTCCAGAACTCGATTCCTATTTCCTCTGCCGTCTCCCTGAAGGTTGATGAGCTATCATTAACCACATATTTCGTGGTGGCTATCCTGAACCTCGACAGATTCTCTCCAGCAGCCTTAAGAAATGCTGAAACTGCAAGCATCTGACTTCCTCCAGCCAGAACAACGCTTTTATCAAATCCAAGGCAGATACCAGCGACTGTTGCCAGCATTGGATCTCCAAATTCCTGCAATGCCTTGTATGGCTCATCAGCAAAACAACCAATGTCAGCATCTATCCTCCTGAACCCCTCCTTTATAACCTCCTCCTTGAGCTGATGGGGGTTTGATGGTGAGGCTGAGCTTGTTTTTGCCCGGTATCCTAAAGCCCACAAAACCGCCTGGGCTGTGGTTGTCCCCCCAGGAGTGCTCTCCCCAATAACAAGCTCATCCACAAACTTTCTCAATTCTTGGCCAAACATCCTCGCGTTCTTCACTATCTCTTCAACATTCGGCACGGCACTCTCTCTCCTGAAGTCCCTCCCATGCTCATCGGTGATCTGTACGAAAGGCACTTTTGGTGAGAGTATGGATCCACCTCTAACAGCAACTATCGGGAAGTCAGCCAGTTCATAGCAGGCTTTTGTTATTATTGCCGGAGTTGGATGTCCTTCAGGTGTTACGGGGATCGCATCTATTATCAGGGGCTTTCCGCACAGCACATACTCTATATCCGCCGGTGGTGTAAACTTCGTCAGCTCTGGAGATGCTCCAGCAACAGAGATCCCGGGAATGGTTGCAACTTCGGTATTTCCAAGCACAACGAGCATTAAATCAGACATATTTGATCTGAGATCAAATGAATCTAATTAATCTTTCGATTTGTCTCAAAAAAGCCCAGTATTTGTCTGCTCAATGTTATTTATAAAAATGCATAAATTATTATAACAAAAAAGTTAAATACCTCGAAAATGATCGAAATCTCTGTTCAGGAGGTGATATTAATGGCAAATATAGTTGTAGATAAGGAGACTTGTGATGGATGCGGAGAGTGCATTTCCGTATGCCCTGAGAGCGTTTATGAGTTCGACGATGATGGAAAATCTGAGCCTGTGAACATGGATGACTGCTCTGAGTGCTGTTCTTGTGTTGAGGTTTGCCCAACGGGCTCAATAACAGTAGATGCCTGCGAGTAAATTTTCCTTTATTTTTATTTGGATTTTTTGCTGATTTTTCTTCCTAGGATGGTTGTTTAGTCGTTAACTAGCTGCACAAACTTTCACAAAAACTGATTGCCTGAAACCAACTCAAGCTGAGAACCGAGGACCAAAACAATAAAAATTTAAAAAATTATTTGTTGTGCTCCTGGAGCAGTTCAGGAGTTATGTGGCAGTCCCAGCAGTTCGGCTTTACGCCAACATACTCGTGGCACTTATCGCAGAATTCCGCCTTGCTCTGGTGGCACTCGAAGCATGTGTAGGTTGAGATGTAGTACTTATCACCGTATGTTTCACTGACATATTCTCTTATGCCGTGCCTCAGCGCTGCATCCCTCCACTCCTTGAGAAGCACCATATGATTCTCGGACATCCATTCCTCGTCCTCTATGCAGTGTTCTCCCTTAGGAGGCTGAAGATCTGGAACTCCGCTTCCGAGCTTGCCCACTGTCACATTGTAGAAATAAGGGAAGAAGAAAAACCCTACGAAGATCACAAGCACGGCAATCAATGGAACCTTGCTCATACCTCCACCTCCAGATACTCACCAAGCGGGTTACCTCTGAGGTCCGTATCCCTCTCCTTTTCACCACTCATGATCATCGCATTGGCAACGAGCTCGGTAACTCCACCCATCTGGACTGGGAGTTTCCAGTACTGCAGCAGGGTTGGTATCGCTGCTCTGTCGATGGCACACGCAGCCGTTACATGGTTCACACCATACCTCTCATGCACATACTTCACGGCCATAGCTCTCGGCATTCCACCACGCATTCTAAGCTCAAAGAGCTCATCAGCCAGCAATCCTGCTCCACTTCCACAGCAATAGCTCTTCTCCCTTATAGAATGATCTGGCATGTCGTAATAGTAGTTGCACACGGACTTTATCACATACCTCGGCTCCTCAAAGAGACCCATACCTCTCGCTATGTTGCATGAGTCGTGGTGTGTAACTCTGAGGTGATCGTTTCTGCTCTTATCTATCTTCAGCTTCTTGTGCTTGAGTATGTCAGCCAAGAATTCGAGTATGTGAACCATCTTCGTGCTTGAAGCGTTCTCGAATTTCGTGCCTGTTATCGGGTTTACGGGCTCTTCCAATGATTTGAGGGCATCTTCATATGTATCATCAACGAATGTTGCCATGTACTGATGCTTAACTCTCCACATGTGACCGCATTCTCCACCGAGGATCCACTTGACTCCAAGCCTCTTTGCCTCCTTGTAGATCTTCTGGTTGATCTTCTTTGCAACCTCAAAGGAGTGGAAGAATCCGAAGTTTCCTCCTTCTGCGGCATATGTGCTCATCGTGTAGTCCAAGTCAAGCTCATGGAATATCATCAGGTAGCCTATGAAGGTGAACCAGTGTGGCTGGGCAAAGTAGTCTCCGGATGGTGTGACAAATAGGATATCAGCGCCCTTCTTGTTCACGGGAACCTCAACATCAATGCCTGTTATCTCCTTTATATCATCAACCGCGTACTGTATCGAGTTGACAACACCTCCCGGATTCAGTCCGAGGTGGTTTCCTGTCCTGACACAGGCTGCAGCAGATGTGAGCGTGAACCTCTGGCTTATGCCTATCGAGTTCAGGAGTTCTCTTGCGAGCATCGTTATCTCTGCTGTATCAATACCATACGGGCAGAAAACAGAACACCTTCTGCACTCAGAGCACTGGAAGTAGTAGATGTACCACTCCTTGATCACATCCTCCGTGAGCTCCCTAGCTCCAGCATACTCTCCAAACACCTTTCCGGTTTTCGTGAAGTATTTTCTGTAGATCGATCTGAGTAGCTCGGCTCTAACCACCGGCATGTTCTTCGGATCACCTGTGCCGATGTAGTAGTGGCACTTGTCAGCACAGGCACCACATCTGACGCAAATATCCATGAAAACCTGGAATGATCTGTATTTCTTCCTGAGCTCATCCATCTTGTTAATTATTATCTCCTTCCAGTTCGGAGGAAGCTTCCAGTCATCATCAAGAGGACTCCACTCCCTCGGGAAGGGCAGGTTGAGATACTCCTGATCCTTCAGACTTGCAGCATAACTGTAAAAGCCCTTCCTCATTTCAGCCGATGGTTTCAGAAGCTCTTTCCAGTTGGAGAATCTCTGAACTATCTCGAACTTTTCCATATCTTCAAATTTAACTTCAGTATCGCTCATTTCTGCACCTCCTCAATATTCCTCTGGTCTAACAACAAATCCCATCTGCTCTATCTCGTCGAGATCGTCCTTGAAGTTCTCATAGAACTCATTCCAGTCAACGCCCTTAACAGGATAGTTCCACGGGTTGACGTGTCTCTTGGCTCTGCAGTTGTTCGGCATGTTCCTCGTTGGGCTGAAGAATATCCCGGCAGAGTGCATCAGCTTGCTGAACGGGAAGTACGCAAGCAGCGTGGACACGAACAGCAAGTGCAGCATGAACATCAGATCCAGATCCGGGTTTGCCGGTGGGTGGAACGACAGCAAGCCCTGTGCGAGGGCCTTAACCTCACTGACATCCACCGGATACACATACCTCATCAGCAGGCCAGTTGTGGCAACACCGAGCAGCAGAATAAGTGCGATGTAGTCCGATGGAAGGGAGAACGTTCTCTCCTTCGGGAACGCGAGCCTTCTGTAAAGCAAGTACAGCAGAGCTACCAGCAGGGTTAATCCGGTTATCAGTATGTGGGTCATGTGAGGCTGGAACCAGTCCATATGCACCTCAAAGAAGCCATCCAGCTTCATGAGTGTGGAAACAAACCAGGGTACTGGCTCGAGGAAGAACCTGAAGTGTCTGATCAGCACTATGAGCAATGACCAGTGGAATACAAGCCCGAAAACCCACAACCACTTCGTGCTCACTGCTTTCTGTGCTGGTAGCTCATACCTGACGTTCTTCCACAGACTTCTGAACAGGAATATCTCCATCAGCATTCTGATAACTGTCTCCCACCATGTGAACGGACTGTCAAACCTATCGATCCATGTCCTCTTCAGCCATGGCAGAGAGTACTGCTGACCGCAGGTGGTTGTTATGTTAAACGGTACAGCACTCCTCGACCACTGGAAGACCCTGTACAGCACTCCAACAACGAAAATGAAAGCTGCGATATAAGGAATGTAAACACCAACAACCGTTCCAATAAGGCTCATTCTTCCACCTCCGCGCAGGCCATATCACATGATGCTTTCGAGATCTTGTGCTCCTTCTCTGCATGCTCACAGCACTCATCCAGATTTCTGAACACGGCATCGCAGAGTTCACACTTGTATTCTTTCTCCTCAACAACCTCCTCAACGACCTCAACCTCTTCCTCCACTTCCTCTTCTTCTTCCACTTCCTCCTCAGGCGGGCTGGTTTCGAGTGTGACCCCTATTGCAACCTTGGCAAGAAGTGTAAACACGAGCATACCAAGAGCCCAGATTCCAAGTGCGATCAGCGACTCAACAAGGGATGGCCAGTACTCTCTCACAATACCCCACTGGGATGGTATGTAGCCGGGAATGATCAGACCCATACCCTTGTCGATCCATACTGAGGCGAAAATCATGACACAGGCTGCGGCGAGATACTTCGGGGTTGTCCTTGTCTTTGGATATATCAGCATGAGGACTGATATCACACCAAGAGCGAGGGATGTCCATATCCATGGAACGAGTTTGTTGTAAACATGCCCATCCTCCTGAAGTCCGAAGAACAGGTAGTTGAAGTGCTCGAGGTGGTGTGGATGGCCTGAGTAGTAGGTCGTGAAGAGCTCAACTCCAATCATGAACAGGTTGGCCACCATCGCGAATGCTGCTATTTCCGCTATCTTCTTCAGAGCATCCATGCCAGGATCGAACTTCGTGAACTTCCTTATCACCAGTCCTGCAACTATGAGTAGCGAAGGTCCTGAAGCGAAAGCCCCTGCAAGGAATCTGGGTGCCATGAGTGCTGTGTTCCAGAACGGTCTTCCAACGAGACCACCGTACAGAAACGCAGTAACGGTATGGATGCTTATAGCCCACGGAATTGCGATGTAAATCAGAATTTTGAGCCATGTGGCATATCCCTTATTCTTCTCCTTGGCTGCGAGAACACTCCAGGCAATCACGATGTTCAGCAGGAAGTAGCCGGAAAGCACGATGAAGTCGTAGAGCATCACGGAGTTCGGCCTTGGATTCAGTACAACATTCATAACTCTGTCAGGCCTACCGAGATCGACCAGGATAAACAGGATACACATTATAACCGCCGAAGCTCCAAGGAACTCTCCGATCGATGTCAGATTCTTGAACTTCTTGTAGTCGTAGAGGTAGGCTGGGAGAACAACTATGACTGCTGATGCCGCAACTCCGACGAGGAATGTGAAGTTGGCAATGTAAAGCCCCCATGAAACCTCCTTGCTCATCCCTGTTACGGTCAAACCATTCTGATACTGATAATAGTAGCTAGCACCGCCAACAGCTACTATCGCTAACAAAATTGCAATCCATGTCCAGTAATATCTTCCTCCTCTAATCGCATACTCGATCATGTGACCACCTCAAATCAGATAATAAACCTTCGGCTCTGTCCCAAGGTCTGCCTTCCTTCTGATGTAGAAGTTCTCTCTGAGTATCTTTGATACCTCAGACTCCAGAGCGTTGAGGTTTCCGAAAATGAAGGCTCCTTCTGAGGCTTCAACACATGCTGGCTCCTTCCCACTTTCCAGCCTTCTAACACAGAAGGTGCACTTCTCCACCACACCCTTTGTTCTCGTTTCGTACTCAGTGTTCAGCTTCTTAATGAACGGTCTCGGATCCTTCCAGTTGAACGATCTCATGCCATACGGGCAGGCAGCCATACAGTATCTGCAGCCAATGCATCTGTGGTAGTCCATCGTTACTATCCCATCATCCCTCTGCCATGTCGCGTTTGTCGGACAGACTTTCACACATGGTGCGTTCTCACAGTGATTGCAGAGTATTGGGACTTCCAGCCATTTGAGATGTTCCTCCAAATACTCATCCTTGAGGTTCGGGAATGCCTGCTCGAAAGTTGCCGGCCAGATCCATTCCACCCTGTCCTTTGGATTTGGCATCTCCGGAACATTATGAATTTCCTTGCAGATCTGATAGACTCTCCTTCTCTTTGCCTGTGGTAGCTCGTTGAACTTTTTGAGGTCGATAACCATGCCCCATTTGATGTCCTTTCTGTTGATCGGTGGAGACGTGAATGCTGCCAGAACCTTCTCTACCTGAGTCGCTGTTAACGCTGTAATCGCTGATCCAGCCATTATCAAAAACCTTCTCCTTGTAATCATTTTCTATCTACCTCCTTGAGTTTTGAACATGGGAGTGCGAGTCCATAAAAACAGCTTTTCCTGAACGCAATGGTATTCAAACTGGAAATAAGCACCCCCATGCTCAGACTTCCCCCCTTCTAAACTCAATGAAATGTGTGGAACTGTTGTTCTGGACAGGATTTTATTCCTTAGAATATTAAGTTTTTGGTTTATGAATTTTTTATTCAAATTTTAGAAATAAAAATAATTAATTATGATATTAATATTCAATGTTTTAGATTAACAATCCTGCCTGGCGAAGAGAACGATGGTTGAAAAGACGAAAAACTATTTAGTATAGCACATACAGCCTTTTAGACCTTTGATCGATCGATGAATTCAGAATAAAATCAAAATAATTTAAATCATCGAAATTTTAAATCATAATTCGAGCGAAAAATTTAATTGAAATACCGTAAATTATTTATTCGAAGAGCCAAGCAGAGTAACAACAAAGGGGGTGATTAGTGTATGCCTGAAATCGAAGTTAAGGGAAGAAAGCTTTTGCTTGATGAAGATGGATTCCTTCAGGACTGGGAAGAGTGGGATGAAGATGTAGCCAAAGCCCTTGCTGCAGACGACAGATGGACTGGGGCCAAGGTCGAGCTTACCGACGAGCATTGGGAGATTATCAGATTTCTCAGGAGTTATTATGAGAAATATGGTGTCGCTCCCCCGATAAGAATCCTTGTAAAAGAGGTCAAAAAGGCATTTGGTCCCGAAAAAGGAAATCTCAAGTACCTGTACAAGCTCTTCCCACAGGGCCCAGCTAAGGATGCTTGCAGAATTGCTGGTTTGCCAAAACCAACGGGTTGTGTCTAACCAACCTACCAAAAATTATTTTTTTATGAGTTAGTTTGTACGAATTCTATCTGATCCGTTGCTGTTTTAAGGAACTGCTGATAAACAGGCTAATCTATTTAAAGTAATAAACACAACAGAATTCTGTGAGCCTTGAAAGATACGAGCAGATAAATTCTGGAAGAAGGACGGCAAAATTTCAGATTGTGAAAAGGATCGATGTTTCCAGCTACCTTGAAAGCGATCTATCGTTAAAGGAGTTGCTAAAGGTGCATTCAGAGGTAAAGAGGGAGTTTAAGGAGCTAATAGACAGCATTGATATGCCAAAAATTCCAGAAATGCCGGAGAAAACACCACAGCGCAGCTTCCTGTGGCTAAAGATCAAAATCCTTGAGGAAATGCTCAAAGAGTGCAACTTCTGCGAGAAGAGATGTGGTGTCAACAGGTATGAGAAACTGGGCTACTGCAAGTGTGGGGTTAAAAGCTACTACACCTCCGAGTTTCTCCACATGGGAGAGGAGCCTGAACTTATCCCATCCCACACCATCTTCTTCAACAGGTGCACATTCAGATGCGTCTTCTGTCAGAACTTCGACATAGTTTACAGCGATAACTATCCGGTGGATGAAATTGAGCTTGCCAGATCAATAGACAGAAGGTACAGGCAGGGAAGCAGAAATGTAAACTTCGTTGGCGGAAATCCAGATCAGCACGCTCATACGATTCTCAGAATTCTGCAGCATGTTGAATCAAACATAGCAGTGGTGTGGAACTCGAACATGTACCATTCAGAGGAGCTTGCAGAGATCATAGAGGATGTGGTCGATGTGTGGCTTGGAGATTTCAAGTACGGGAATGATAGATGTGCTTTAAAGTACAGCAAGGCTAAGAACTACTGGAGAGTCGTGACGAGGAACTTCAGGAGGGCTGAAAACAATGGAGAACTCCTGATCAGGCATCTTGTGATGCCAGAACACATTGAGTGCTGCACGAAAAGGATTGTAGGGTGGGTGGCTGAAGAACTCAAGCCCGGCACCAGGTTCAACCTGATGTTCCAGTACTATCCAACCTTCAGAGCATACGAGTACCCAGAGATCTCAAGAAGGCTGAACAGAGAGGAGATCCAGAGAGCACTGGATATAGCGAAGAGATACAGGTTGAATCTGGTTTAAGTTTCGCTGACGGTTTCGCCGACATATTTCAACCATTCGGAGGATGTAATGTTACGCGAAATTGCGAGCGTAAGCGAACAATCTGGAAGTGAGTATAAGTAAAAGTGGGTATAGTTTACATTGAATGAGAAAATTTTTGTTGTCCTTGCACCCAAAACTTATGCATTTCTTGTTCAGTATATTTAAAAATCCAGCATAGATTCCAGACACAAAAGCCTTAAGTATTAAAATGAATAAGTTTAATACATGCCAGTAACCCTAACAACGAGAGTTGATGATGAACTCGCAAAGCTTATTGATGAGATTGCAGCAAAGGAGGGAATGGACAGGTCTACTGTCATGAGGAGGTTCCTATCAAAGGCTGTGAGAGACTGGCTGATTGAGAGAAGTTTAAAAGATTACGAAGATGGGAAAGTAACTTTATGGCAGGTAGCTGAAAGATGTGGTTTATCACTCTGGGAAGTTGTCAACGAAGTCAAGAAGAGAGAAATACATGTTCCATACACCCTTGAAGATCTAAAAGAGGATTTAGAAGGGCTATGATCGTTTCCAACGCAACCCCTCTTATTTATCTTGCAAAAGTAGGAAAATTGGACTTGCTCAAGATTTTTGGCGAGGTTATCATTCCCGAAGAGGTTAAAATTGAGGTTGTCGATAAGGGAAAGCAGATGGAAATGACCGATGCTTATGCAGTTGAGAAAGCCATTCATGAGGGCTGGATTAAGGTTTTGAAAACAGAGCTGATAGAGGTGCCAATAGAGATTCATTTTGGAGAGAAAGCTGTCCTTTCACTCGCCAAAAAGCTTGGTGTAAAAGAGGTTTTGGTTGACGAAACCTCTGCCAGAGCTGCTGCGAGATTGCTTGGTTTAAAACCCAGAGGAACTATTTTCGTTTTATTGAGGGCTTTAAAGAATGGAGAAATAGACCTGGATGAGTTTTTAGATATACTGAGCAAGATGATAGGACATGGCTTCAGGTTGAAAGAGGAAATTTTTGTTGAGGCGATAAGAGAGGCGAAGAGAATTGCCAACCAAAAGGATTGAAAAATCGGTAATCAAAATTAGGTGTTTCTGCAGCTATTCGGACAATGGCTTACCACTTACTACGCTCCAAACTTACGATCTTTTTTATCCATCTTTCCCTTCATACACTGTTCTTACAACTACACAGTTCCAACAAGAATCTATAAAGCGAATGTCGAGAGGATGAAACAGCTACAGGAGTGAAATCTTTGATGAAGACTGAAGTTTCGTTTGAGTAACAAAAAGCTTAAGTAAACAAAAATCAAAGTTGTAAACATGACCGTAATTTCTGTTAGAGCAACGCCAGACCTGGAGAGGAAGATTAAGAAGCTTATGGAGTTTGAAAAATCTGATAAATCTTCCATAGTCAGAAAAGCCA
Organism: Archaeoglobus sulfaticallidus PM70-1; assembly: GCF_000385565.1. NCBI lineage: Archaea > Methanobacteriati > Methanobacteriota > Archaeoglobi > Archaeoglobales > Archaeoglobaceae > Archaeoglobus > Archaeoglobus sulfaticallidus. The sequence continues at coordinate 2,072,100 of NC_021169.1, forward strand.
TAGAAAGAGGAATTAATGAGGAACTCAAAAAATTTGCTTTAATGCTCTACGTTGAAAGAAAAGTTTCTCTTGCTAAAGCTGCTGAGATTGCAGAGATATCGGTAAGAGACATGCTCGAATTGATTAAAGAAAAGGGCGTGTCGCTTAACATAACCGTTGAAGATTTGAAGAGGGATTTCGAGGAGGCAATGAAGTGATTGTTTTCAACTCAACACCTCTCATTTACCTAAGCAAGGTGAATCTCAGCTGGATTTTCGAAGAACTTGAAGGAAAGAAACTGATACCGAAATCAGTTTACTTTGAAGTCGTTGTTAAGGGAAAGGAGAGAGGAGATATCGATGCTTTTATAGTGGAAGATTTGATAAAGAAAGGCGTTATAAAAGTCATAGATGTTGAAGTGGAAGGGCTGTTAAGGGACATGAAAGAACTGCATAAGGGCGAGATTGAGGCTTTGGAGCTGGCAAGAGAAAAGGATGGAATAGCCATAATAGATGATAGCATAGCAAGGGAAATCGGGGAGATTTTGGGGATAAAAGTTCATGGAAGTCTTTATTTAGTCTTTTTAATGTTGAAGAAAGGTAAAATCGATAAGAAAACTGCAAAGAGCAAAGTTGAAGAGATGATCAGGAAGGGGTTCAGATTAAGTGCTGAAGTTTATTCTGAGTTTTTGAGGTTATTAGACAGTGAATGGCATGGGTAACAATCTCGGATTGGCACCCACCCCACTAAAAAGGCTGTCCAGCAATTCAATCACACAACAAAAGGAGGTCGCTCAGGCCTGCAATTTAAAAATAAACGGGATGAATTATTATTTTCAGTAATTGTCGGACAGCCTCTTTAATGGAGGGAGTAGGCCACCTTAAAGACCCCTAGCTTAAAGACTCATATCCAGCCTTTAAAGCTTTGAGGTTGATTTCAACCAGCCTCTCAGGCAGAAACGCTCTGACTCCATATTCCAGATCTTCCAGAGTCAGGAATCTCCCCTCGAGGACTTTCGCGAGCATGCCAAGCACAACAACATTTGTTGCCTGAACCCTCGCAACCTTCTCAGCTATTGCTGATGCATCCACGACCTTTATTTTCTCCGTAACTGTCTTCAGCCTCTCGATAATCTCCTCAATTTCGGGATATTCCGCAAGTCCAACATTAACTGTCGTTGGCTTTATCTTCCTGCTGTTCAGTATTATCATTGTATTCTCGTTCATGTAATGTGCGTATCTCAAAGCCTCAACGGGCTCCAGAGCTATTACGATATCAGCAGACCCAAACGGGATCAGAGGAGAATGTACATCACCAATCCTCACATGTACCTCAACACTGCCCCCTCGCTGAGCCATTCCGTGGGTTTCTGAGGTCAGCACATTCATTCCCTTCCTCATCGCAGCCCTTGCGATTATGTTCGAGGATGTCAGAACTCCCTGACCTCCGACTCCCACTATGAGTATGTTGAGTCTCGCATTCATCTTCCTACCCCCTTTGGCTTTATCGCCTTTTCAGGACAGATTGATGCACAGACTGCACAGCCAACACATAATGCAGCATCTATTCCAACCTTGCCATCATCAACAAATATTGCCGGGCAGGTAAAATCGGTGATGCACTTCATGCATACAGTGCAGTTCTCCGCAACCTCAAAAGCTCTTACCTCAATGCCCTTCCTCTTTCTCTCCCTCGTCCACAGAATCGCACACGGATGGCGGGAGATGACAACAGCCACACCATCATGCTCGATTGCTCTCCTTATAGATTCAATGAGCTTCCTGACATTGTAGGAGTTAACAACCTCCACAAACTCGACTCCCAGCCCCTTAACAACATCCTCCAGGCTCACTCTCCTGCCTTCTCCACAGGCTCTTATGCCCGTCCCGGGATGGGGCTGATGGCCCGTCATGCCCGTTGTGGAGTTGTCCATTATGATGAGCGTGTAATTCAGGTTGTTGTAAACAGCATTAGCCAAAGGAGGCATTCCGGCATGGAAGAATGTTGAGTCGCCAATCGTTGCTACAATCTTTCCGTCAACGAAATAGCTCAGACCGTTCGCAACCCCTGCACTTGCTCCCATGCATATCGTTGTATCCACAGCTTCGAGAGGTTTGTTTATGCCAAGGGTGTAGCAACCGATGTCGCTTGGAAGCACTTCCCCTCCAGCCTTCTTTATCGCGTAGAATGTAGCTGTGTGAGGACAGCCGGGGCAGAGAACAGGTGGTCTTGGAGGGGCGATGGATGCAAGCTCTCGATTCATGATGGCCTCATAATCTCTCGATGGCTCCAGACCGAACACCCTGGCTATGCCCATCTCAACAACAGGGACATTGTACTCGTAGTTCATCGGCATATCTCCGCTGAGCTTTCCCAGAACTTCCACATCAAGAGCCTTAACATGCATCTCGATGAAGGGGTCAACCTCCTCAACCACAAGCACCTTCTTCAAACCATCAGTGAACCTCTCTATAAGCTTTTCCGGAACCGGATGCATCGAACTCAGCTTCAGTACTGGAGGGCTATCAAAATCGTTCTTGCTCCTGAGGTTCTCAATCGCTTCCTTGACATAGCTGTAGCTCAGACCGCAGGCAATTATTCCAGTATCCCCATCCCCATCCTCAATCCAGTTAAACTCAAACTTATCGAAATGATTCTCGATCTTCTCAAGCTTTTCCAGCAAAACGAGTTTCAGCTTTCTCGCATGAGCTGGCAGCACAACATCAGTCTCCGGCCTTCTTTCCCAGCCAACCTTCTCGAACCTTTTCTCAGGAATTTCACCAAGATCAACTATCCCGCTCGAATGACTGAGCCTCGTGTATGTCCTGAAAATCATCGGCAGTCCAAACCTCTCAGACAGATCAAAGGCCACCTTGACGAGTTCTTTAGCCTCGTTAACGCCTGAAGGTTCCAGCACTGGCAATTTAGCAGATTTTCCATACCACCTGTTATCCTGCTCGTTCTGGCTGCTGTGCATTGTCGGATCATCTGCTGTGACAACAACAAACCCACCTCTGGCTCCTACATAAGCGAAGCTGAAGAGGGAGTCGGCTGCTACATTCAGCCCCACATGCTTCATCGTAACCAGAGCCCTTTTTCCAGCAAGAGATGCTCCGATACCCGTCTCAAATGCTACCTTTTCGTTTGTAGAGTACTCAACAAAATAATCCATTTTACCCCTTAAATGTGAGCATGCCTGTGCGAGGGTGTCTGTTATCTCGGATGATGGAGTTCCGGGATAGCAGGAAACTATATCGATTCCGCTTTCAATAGCTCCTCTCGCAATCGCTTCATTGCCAAGAAGAAAAACTTTCTCGCCTTCTTTACCGAGAACATCTTTAAGCATGCAAGAAAGGAAAAAAGAGATGTATTAAAAATTTGCTGAATTATCTAATCACACATCCTCAAACCTTTCCTTGAGTTTCTTCAAAACTCCCGGCAGGGTTGTGTATTCCATATCCTCGCTCGGCAGTCTGTGCGGCTCGAACGGGCCGTGTCTCCTCATGTATTCTGCCACTTCCATCGCCTTCTGCCTTGTGTAGTCGAATGCTGGATCGTCGAACAGATCTACCGGACCCACAAGCTTGCCATTGGCAAGCTGGAAACCTGCAGCGATAACCCTAGGTGGACCATCGAACCTCGTGCATTTGCTGTATCTGAATGGAACGGGCATAATTGGACCATTATGGCTACCTCTCATCCATCCGCTAACCAGATGCGGGAAAGCAAAAGCCTCGATAACCTCTCCCACTGCCGGCAATCCGCTCTGAGCCCTCACAAGCGCTACAGGATCATCCTTTCCAACATACTCCCCGGCAATCTTGTAGAGTTTCTCCGTGCTTATCACCGCAACCGGCTCGTCTGCTGGAAGCTTCCCCTCTTTCGGATACACCCTCTTTATCACGAACCTGCTCTTTCCTCCAATTAACGCCAGTATGTCATAGATCTCCTCAGGCGTTTTCATGAAAACCCTCTTGCTCTCGTATATATCCCATATCTCGAAAACAAAGCCGTTGTGCATCGATGGATCAATAACCAGTCCGGCCGTGTTGAAAGGATCGGCAAACATCCTGAATATCGGGAGATTGAACGCTCCCGGCTCGGTTTTGTCCATGAGGAACGCGAGAACGGGTTCAGACTCCCTCTCTGTAAACTCCATTTCCGCAACACCGGGGCCCATTCCCCTCACATTTCCTGAAAAAGCATCAGCCAGCAGATCCTGTCCTGCGCCATAGAGCTTCAGCTCTTTCGCTTTTTCAGTTGCCTTCTCAAAGGTCTCCCAGGCGATCCTGTGGATCTTGGTGCTGTCAACTCCCTCTCTGTGGGTCATTATCAGATCGAGATCATCGCCAGCGTTCAGAACCCTGTAATCTATGATATCACCACTCTGCTTTGCCTCCTCAAGACTCTGCTTTGCAACCTCGATAATCTCATCCGGAACTAGAACATGCCCCGGCAGGCCACCGACATCTGCCTTGATAATACTAACGGTTATTTTTTCCGCCATGATTAAAACTCTGAGAGATAAAATTTAAACTTTGGGGTAGTCAGCCGGTTGGCCGCGTGAATTACTCACCGTCAAAGTCCGAGAGATTCTCTCCTCGCACGCTGAATCGCTAACAAGTCCCATTTCGGGTACAACAGGATTTTGTCAACTTTGCTTGAAGATTTCGAGTACATAATAAAAAAGACTGTAGAACATTGATAGATACGAAGAATTTGCTGAAATGAGGAGCAGGATAGAACCCTTCTTCAAAGTGCTAGCTATTTTCGGAGTGAACTACCCCACGCTCACACGCATGGGGCTTCCTGCTTCACAGAGGAGACTTGCCCCTCGATAACCGCTTTGGCGG